>NZ_NCJB01000118.1:0-6950 GCF_002282275.1 Polynucleobacter sp. 39-46-10
CAACAGAGCTTAAGCGATGACCAAATACGTTTTTGTCACTGGTGGTGTGGTTTCTTCTTTAGGGAAAGGAATCGCAGCTGCCTCGCTTGCCGCGATTCTCGAATCCCGCGGCTTGAAAGTCACCCTCCTAAAATTAGACCCCTATATCAACGTTGACCCTGGGACCATGAGTCCGCTTCAACATGGCGAAGTCTTCGTAACCGAAGATGGCGCTGAGACTGACCTTGATCTAGGGCATTACGAGCGTTTTGTATCTGCAAAGATGCGTAAGAGTAATAACTTCACTACGGGCCAGATCTACGAATCCGTTATCAGCAAAGAGCGACGTGGTGAGTACCTAGGTAAAACTGTTCAGGTGATTCCCCACATTACGAATGAGATTCAAGCATTTATAGAGCGGGGGGCCAAAGCGAGTCATGATGGCAATGCTGATATTGCGATCTGCGAAATCGGTGGCACTGTAGGTGACATCGAGTCACTGCCATTTCTTGAGGCGGCTCGCCAAATGAGCATTCGCCTACCAAGGCATAGCTGCGCTTTTGTGCACCTTACTTTGGTTCCTTATTTGAGTAGCGCTGGCGAATTAAAAACTAAGCCGACCCAGCACTCTGTACAGAAGCTTCGTGAAATCGGCATCATGCCCACAGTGCTCTTATGTCGTGCAGACCGCCCAATTCCAGAAGATGAGCGCTCAAAGATTTCACTGTTCTCTAACGTCCGCGAAGAAGCTGTAATTTCAGTATGGGATGTTGACACCATCTATAAGATTCCTGGGATGCTTCAAGCCCAGGGCATGGATGATTTAATTTGTCGTGAGTTAGATATTCAGGCTAAGCCTGCAGATTTATCTGTTTGGGCAAATCTTGTTTATGAGCTAGCCAACCCACAGCACGAAGTAACCATTGGTATGGTTGGTAAGTATGTTGAGTTGACTGAATCCTATAAGTCTTTGATCGAAGCTTTGCGGCATGCAGGCATTCACAATCACACACGCGTCAATATCAATTACATTGATTCTGAAGTGATTGAAAAAGATGGCATAGATTGTCTTCAGAATTTAGATGCGATCTTAGTGCCAGGTGGTTTTGGTAAGCGCGGCACTGAAGGCAAGATTGCTGCCATTCGTTATGCCCGCGAGAACAATGTCCCTTACCTTGGCATTTGTTTGGGTATGCAGTTGGCTGTGATCGAATTTGCTCGCCACGTCGCCAATATTGCTCAGGCCAATAGCACCGAGTTTGATCCTGAGACCGAGAGCCCAGTAGTCGCCTTGATTACCGAGTGGGTTGACCGCGAAGGTCGTGTTGAGAAGCGCACTAACGATTCTGATCTTGGCGGGACTATGCGCTTAGGTTCACAGCGTTGCCCAGTAAAAGCGGGTACCTTAGCCCATGAAATCTATGGTCCAGAGGTGAATGAGCGTCACCGCCATCGCTATGAAGTGAACAATGTTTACGTGCCGCGTCTTGAGAAGTCTGGTCTGATTATTTCTGCTAGAACACCAAACGAGTCTTTGCCTGAAATGATGGAGTTGCCTAGCACTATGCACCCTTGGTTCTTTGGTGTGCAGTTCCATCCCGAGTTCACCTCGACTCCACGTGATGGCCACCCATTATTTTCTGCTTTCATTAAGGCGTCATTAATTCATCAAACTGCTTCCCAAAAGCAAGCGGCCTAGGAGATCACAATGAGTGCATTTAAGTTATGTGGTTTTGATGTTGGTTTAGATCATCGCTTCTTTTTGATTGCGGGTCCTTGCGTTATTGAATCCGAGCAATCGGCTTTGGATATTGCTGGAGAGTTAAAACACATCACCTCTGCACTGGGTGTACCATTTATTTACAAGTCTTCTTTTGATAAAGCCAATCGCTCATCAGGCACTTCTTTCCGGGGTTTAGGTATGGAGAAGGGTCTTGAGATTCTGGCTCGCGTTAAACGTGAAATTGGTGTTCCAGTATTGACAGATATTCATGACATCAGTGAAATTGCACCGGTTTCAAAAGTAGTTGATGTGCTGCAGACACCGGCATTCTTATGTAGGCAGACTGATTTCATTCGAGCTTGCGCTCAAAGTGGTAAGCCAGTGAATTTCAAGAAGGGTCAATTTTTATCCCCTCATGAAATGCTGAATGTGATTGATAAAGCGCGTGCAGCAGCTACTGAGATGAACCTGCCAGATCAGTTTATGGTTTGCGAAAGAGGCGCCTCTTTTGGTTATAACAATCTAGTTTCAGATATGCGTAGCTTAGCAATTCTTCGCGAAGCAAAAGCACCAGTTGTTTTTGATGCAACGCATTCAGTTCAGCTTCCTGGCGGACAAGGTAATGCGAGCGGTGGGCAGCGCGAGTTTGTTCCAGTATTAGCCCGTGCCGCAGTTGCAGTAGGCATTAGTGGCTTATTCATGGAGACGCATCCAGATCCAGCCAAAGCGCTTTCGGATGGTCCAAATGCAGTGCCGCTCAATCGCATGAAAGAGCTACTTACATCTTTAGTGGCAATTGATTCTGTTGTTAAGAAGCCCGGATCATTTTTAGAAGATAGTTTTAAGTAATACCCCAAATTCATTTTTACTTAGGAGAAGGTGCATGAGCGCCATTGTTGACATTATTGGTAGAGAAGTTTTAGATTCACGCGGCAATCCCACGGTTGAGTGTGATGTATTGCTTGAGTCTGGCGTTATGGGTCGTGCAGCAGTCCCTTCAGGCGCATCAACAGGCTCACGTGAAGCCATTGAGCTTCGTGATGGTGATAACGCGCGCTACCTTGGCAAGGGCGTTCTTAAGGCCGTTCAAAATATCAATATTGAAATTGCTGAATCCATCTTAGGTCTTGATGCTAGTGAACAAGCTTTCTTAGATCACACTCTAATCGAGCTTGATGGCACTCACAACAAGGCGCGCTTAGGTGCTAATGCAACCTTGGCTGTTTCGATGGCGGTGGCTCGTGCTGCTGCAGAAGAAACAGGTTTGCCTTTGTATCGCTACTTCGGCGGATCAGGTGGTATGCAATTACCAGTACCGATGATGAACATCGTTAATGGTGGGGCACATGCTAATAACAGCTTGGATATTCAAGAATTTATGATCATGCCAGTTGGCGCACAAAGCTTCCGTGAAGCCTTGCGTTGTGGCGCTGAAATCTTTCATGAATTGAAGAAAATTTTGGGCGCCCAAGGTATGCCAACTACTGTTGGAGATGAAGGCGGCTTTGCGCCGAACTTCAAGAGCAATCAAGAGTGTTTGCAGACCATCATGAAGGCCATTGAGGGTGCGGGTTATCAAGCAGGTGAAGACGTCTTATTGGCTTTAGATTGTGCTGCCAGTGAGTTCTACAAGGATGGTAAGTACCACTTGTCAGGCGAAGGTTTGCAGTTGTCTTCAAGCGAATTCTCAGACTACCTTGGCAATTTGGCGGATCAATTCCCAATCGTATCCATTGAAGATGGAATGCATGAGAATGACTGGGATGGATGGGCTGATATTACTCAGAAACTGGGTAAGAAAATCCAATTGGTCGGAGATGATCTGTTCGTTACGAACACGCGTATTCTCAAAGAGGGTATTGAGAAGGGTATTGCTAACTCCATCCTTATCAAGATCAATCAAATTGGTACATTGACAGAGACCTTTGCTGCGATTGAAATGGCTAAGCGTGCTAACTACACTGCTGTGATTTCTCATCGCTCCGGTGAAACCGAAGATAGCACTATTGCTGATATTGCAGTTGGCACAAACGCTGGTCAGATCAAGACAGGTTCTTTGTCGCGTTCTGATCGTATTGCCAAGTACAACCAGTTATTACGTATTGAAGAAGATCTGGGTGATGTTGCTACATACCCAGGAAAATCTGTTTTCTATAACCTGAAACGCTAATAGATAGCCTTTACCTGTCTATGCGTATCGTCATCTACTCTATGCTGCTATTGCTCATTGCAATCCAGTACCCACTGTGGCTGGGTAAGGGTGGATGGCTGAAGGTTTACGAGATGGAAAAGCAGCTCGAGTTGCAGCAGGCTAAAAATAGCCTCCTCAGCTTACGTAATGCCAAACTGACAGGTGATGTTAAGGACTTAAAGGAAGGTACTCGCGCGATTGAAGAGCGGGCTCGTGTTGAGCACGGCATGCTTAAAGAGGGCGAGTTCTTCGTGCAAATTCTGCCAAATGAAAAGTCTGCCTCTAATACAGCTGAGGGCGTGAAGCCAACAACCACCAAGCAGTAACTATCGTTTAATGCCCGCTTGAGGGTGGCCGGGTTGCATCTGCTAGTAAGTCTGTTTTAAAGACTTGTCTGCAATCTACTGCATCAAAGCGATAGGCTTTGGCGCAAAAATCACACTCGGTTTCTACCGCCCCTTGCTCTGCAAGGATGCTTTCCACCTCCTCTTCGCCGAGCATTCTGAGGACATCTGCAACCTTGGCTCGTGAACAACGGCAGCCAAAGCGAACGGAGCGGGGCGGGAAGCTGCGGACACCACTCTCTGCAGATTCTTCTAAAAAAAGACGTCGAAGGATGGTTTCAGGCGAGAGGGATAACAACTCATCGTTGGTAATGGTTTCACCAAGCGTTTGGATTCTGGTCCAGCCCTCAGCGGCAAGTTGAGGGTCAAGATGGGCATGACCACCAGAATCTGGCAGGCGCTGTAACAACAATCCACCAACATGGGTGTCATTGGATGCCAACCATATGCGGGTATCCAATTGTTCGGAGTTCTGCATATATAGAGCAATGGCCTCAGCAGCACTAGTAACGGGCTTAATAACGGTGCCACGATGCTCCTGGAGAGCCACAATGCCTTGATAAGGAGGTTGCCCAGGCTGACGGTCAGATGGATCGAGCGTAATGACAAGCCGCCCCGTATTGTTCGCATCCAATAGTTCGCCCAAGCTTGCATTGGGATCAATACTGTCGGCGTCAACAGAAAGCTTTACCGTAGCCCGCATCGTTAAATCTGACTTACATTCAACCACCAGAAGCTGAATTGGGCCTTTGCTTTGGGCCTGAATAATCAAGGTTCCATCGAACTTGAGGCTGGCGCTTAAGAGAGTGGCTGCGCCCACAAAGTCACCCAAGATACGCCGCACTACAGGGGGGTCGTTACGACGCTCCAAAACGGCCTGCCAGGCACTGCTAATGGAAACAATTTCCCCGCGGACCGGGGCGCCATCACACATAAATACAAGTAATTCGTTCATAAGTGAAAGTATCCACTTTTTTATGAATTCACGTGCTAAACCAAGACATTCAAAGCCAACCTGAGATAATGTCATTTATGAATATACGTACACGTTTCGCCCCCAGTCCAACGGGCTTTATTCATTTGGGCAACCTCCGCAGCGCTTTGTATCCATGGGCTTTTGCTCGTCACAACAAAGGCGACTTCATTTTGCGCATCGAGGATACCGATGTAGAGCGCTCTACCCAGGAAGCGGTCGATGTCATCATTGAGGGTATGGCTTGGCTTGGTCTAGATTTAGATGAAGGCCCGATTTATCAGATGCAACGCATTGATCGTTATCGCGAAGTCGTTAAGCAAATGCTCGATACTGGTCTTGCTTACCCTTGCTATATGAGCGAAGAAGAACTTAATAAGCTGCGCGATCAACAGATGGCGAATAAAGAAAAGCCGCGGTATAACGGTCAGTGGCGCCCTGAACCCGGTAAAACTCTGCCAACAATTCCTGAGGGTGTTTTGCCAGTGATCCGCTTCAAAAATCCGATTGGCGGCTCTGTCTTTTGGGAGGACGCCGTTAAGGGCAAGATTGAAATTAGCAACGATGAGCTTGATGATCTAGTGATTGCTCGTCCTGATGGCACGCCAACTTATAACTTTTGCGTTGTAGTGGATGATCTGGATATGAACATCACTCACGTGATTCGTGGTGATGACCATGTAAACAATACGCCACGTCAAATTAATATCATGAAGGCACTCGGCGGCAATCCGCCGGTGTATGCTCATTTACCCACAGTTCTTAATGACTCTGGTGAAAAAATGAGTAAGCGCAATGGCGCGATGAGTGTTCGTGATTACCAAAAAGCAGGGTACTTGCCTGAAGCTATTCTGAATTACCTAGCAAGGCTAGGTTGGTCCCATGGTGACGCCGAGATTTTCACCAAAGAACAATTTGTAAATTGGTTTGATTTGGATAGCCTTGGCCGATCACCAGCACAACATAATCCTGAAAAGCTGCTTTGGCTCAATCATCAATATATTCAGAATGCAGATTTAACTGCGCTGGCCGAGGCGACTAAACCATTTGCGCATGAACTTGGTATTGATACTGAAAAAGGTCCTAACTTTGTTCAAGTGGTTGGGCTTCTAAAAGATCGGGCGAATACTCTGATTGAAATTGCAGAGGGTGCTAAGCTTTTTTATCTACCAGCACCCGCACATACCGCTGAACAAATCGCAACAAATATACCGCCTGAAGTCATTCCAGCGCTAAAGGATTTGATCGATGCATTTAAAGCCGCTGAGCACACAAAAGCAGCCTATGGTGCAGCTTTTAAAGAAGTGTTAGCCAAACATCAGATCAAAATGCCAGCCTTAGCAATGCCCGTCCGTTACGCCTTATTTGCCACTACACAGACGCCAGCCATTGATTCTGTCTTGGTTGTTTTGGGCAAGGATGAAGCTGTACAAAGGCTTTCCAAGGTCGTCTAATCTTGAATTTGCGTACTCGTACAAAAATAGGATAAAATCTTGGATTGTTTTGAGTGTCTTGTAGATTTTTAGCGAGATTACGGGGGTATAGCTCAGCTGGGAGAGCGCTTGCATGGCATGCAAGAGGTCAGCGGTTCGATCCCGCTTATCTCCACCAAGCATTTACAATGGCAACATTAGTTTTAGTAGTAGTCCAGGTCCCCATCGTCTAGAGGCCTAGGACATCACCCTTTCACGGTGAGTACGGGGGTTCGAATCCCCCTGGGGACGCCAAATTTTTTGGCTA
>NZ_NCJB01000542.1:0-1104 GCF_002282275.1 Polynucleobacter sp. 39-46-10
CGCAGGCTTCCCGGTACTAAGCGCAGCATATTTTCAGTTGTGCGAACAACTACCGGTATGGCGATTAAAGCTAATGCGATCGTACCAGCCCAACCAGAGAAGTGGCGCACTTGTGCGACCACAATGGCATAAACAAACAAACCAATCACAATAGATGGCGCAGATAGCATGATGTCAGTCACAAAGCGGGTTACTGAAGCCACTTTACTTCTATCTCCGTACTCCGAGAGATATAGTCCGGCCAAGACGCCAATCGGCGTACTAATCAGAGTACAGCTACCTACAATCATTAAGCTACCAACAATCGCGTTCGCCAAACCCCCACCCTCTGAACCTGGTGCAGGCGTACTGTGAGTGAATACATCCAAACTTATAGAAGAAAAGCCTTTTAAAAATAAAACACTCAATATCCATAACAAAAAAGCCATGCCCAATGCCATAGCAGCAGTGGATAGAATTAAGCCAATTTTGTTGGCACGTTTACGTCTAGCAAAAATTGCCGGATTGATATTAGATAGGCCGTTCATGTTTTAAATCCCTGCTTTTTTTCCAAATTGATTAACATCCATTTCGCGATCGCTAAAACAATGAATGTAATAATAATTAGCGCAAGGCCCAATGCAAATAAAGATGAGTAGTGAGCTCCAAGCTCAGCTTCACCGAATTCATTAGCCAATGTTGAGGCAATCGAATTTCCTGGGGAGAATAAGGAAGCAGAAAGACGGTGAGCATTACCGATAACAAAAGTAACCGCCATAGTTTCGCCAAGGGCTCGACCCAATCCCAACATAATCCCACCGATCACGCCCGCTTTTGTATAAGGGAGCACAACATTCTTTACCACTTCCCAAGTGGTGCAGCCAATACCATAGGCTGATTCTTTCAGAACTGGGGGAACAATTTCAAAAACATCACGCATAACTGAAGCGATAAATGGCAAAACCATCATTGCCAAAATCAGGCCTGCACATAGAACGCCAATACCATTCATTGGACCTGAAAATAGGATTCCTAAACCTGGAATGTAGCCTAAAGTTCCTTGCAAGGCAGGCTGAATGTAATCAGCAAAAATTGGTGCAAATATAATTAAGCCAAACATTCCCT
>NZ_NCJB01000119.1:0-6939 GCF_002282275.1 Polynucleobacter sp. 39-46-10
AGCTCAATCTACCCACCATCCTACCCACCAGTTAAACCAAGATTGTAGTGAATCGGGATGGGCTAGATAGGAGTAGGGTTGCTCTTAAGCCTATATAAATAAAGGGATTGATGGGTATTTGTGGATTTGCCAGGAGGGTCTAGATTTAGATCTCGTCTCCGCCAGGGTTTATATAAATAAAGGGGCTCCTAAGCCCCTTTATTTATTTCTGGTCTGATTACCATTGAATCCAAATGCTATTTTCTAAAACTGTCTTCTGCAAAAGCAGCAATATTGATTAATTTTTGATCGTCTAATACATCACCGATGAGCTGCACCCCAAGAGGCAAGCCATTTTGAGATTTAGTAAAAGGTATGGCAATAGCGGGGGTGCCTATCAAACTCCACAAAGAGCAGAAAATAGGATTTCCCGTAAATTCCAAGCCTTTAGGTGCCTCTCCGGTAGCAGCTGGCGCCAAAATTGCATCAAAATGAGTAAAGACTTCCCTGATAGATTTCCTGAGGCGTTGCTGTAGATTTTTTGCCTTAATGTAATCAGGGGCGCTATAAGCATTTCCCTTCTGAACTAATTCCTTAATGTCAGCGCTAATTAGTTCTGGGTGTTGTGCAAGATGTTGCTCGTGCACTACAGCGGCTTCACACGACATGAGTACCGCTAATGCTTCAATGCCATCCCAGTAATAGGCAGGGAGTTCAAGTACTTCTGTGGTGGCACCAGACTTCTCGAGCGATATACAGGCTGCCATCATTGCGGCGCTTTGCTCATCACTTAATAAATCATCAAATGGGGTCTTCAGTACTGCGATATGTGGTGTACGTTGGTGAAGTATCTCGCCGATCGGCTTAATTACTAATTCATCAATCACAAGATCATCCTCCTCTGTGACGCTGGTATTTTTGAGAAGATTAAATGCAAATGCTGCATCAGCGACAGATCTTGTAAAAAAGCCAACATGGTCTAAGGAGCTTGAGACTGGGTGTACCCCAAGGCGCGGTACTGTGCCAAAGCTAGCCTTATAGCCGACCACGCCACAGTAAGTGGCCGGTCTAATGATAGAGCCGGCAGTTTGGGACCCCAGCCCCAATGGTGCAATACCGCTGGCTACTGCTGCAGCAGAGCCGCTAGAGGACCCACCAGGGGTATGGGCAAGATTCCAGGGGTTACTCGTTTTTCCTGGTGTGCGCCAAGCAAACTCGGTTGTGACAGTTTTTCCTAAGATGACGCCACCGAGTTTACGCACTTGAGCAACGATCTGGGCATCTTTGGCGGGAATGTGGTTTTTATAAATAGGTGATCCATAGCTGGTAACAAAGTCTTTGGTATCGATCAGGTCTTTTACAACCACTGGGATTCCCATGAGAGGGCCTGGATGAACCTCTTGGATCAGTTTTTCTAAGGGCGCTCTCACTGTAAAAGCATTAATAGTGGGCTCCAGCTCATCCGCACGCGCCACACACTCCTTAAGGTAGTCATTTGCGGATAGCTGCTTACTTGCGATCAAGTTGCAAGCTTCTATTAGTCCTAATGCTGGTTTCATGGGGATGTCTCGTTCAGTCAATTGTCATTGATTGCCACTGTATCACTAGCGACCCAACTCTGTTTCTTCGGCCTCATTTTTCAGAAAGAGCATCCAAGATTCAATATTTAAATAAACTTCACAACTTCACAACTTCTGTAGTATAGTATTGATAAAGGAGGTGAAATGAGAAGAGCGATACCAAAAACACATCAGGCTTTAGATTGGATAGGGAAGGGGATGACTGCAGCTCAAGCCGCTAGGAAGATGGAGATTTCAGAATCCAGCGTCTACGCCGCCTTAAGAAAAACAAAAGCAAAAGATTTGGGTTGTTGTCCAACGTGCGGTCACAAATTAAGGAAATAGGATGAAAAAAACTCTATTAGCTGTTGTTTCAATTTCTATAGCTGCATTTGCATATGCAAATACTTCATCTGACTCTTCTGAATTGCTTAGTCAGCAATGCAAAATTTCCGCTGAAGCAGTTTCCACATTGAAAGATTTGCGCTATGGAAATACCTCAATCCGTAAGGATGTATCTAGCCTCATTAATTCAAATCTGAAGGTTCAAGAGAATAAGGATGCAGCCAAAATCACCTTAAACCGAATGGTGGATGATCAAGCGAGTTCAGCATCTGCTTTGGAAGCAAAGTATTGCTCTTAATGTTTTCCGAATGGCTTACTGTAATTACCGCTAAGGGTATTGGATGATCCATTCATTTGAGTGTCCGGAGTGTGGCAACCCCAGAGGGATGCTAGGAGAATGTCGTCAATGTGGAAGCGAAGATCTTCCTATTCCGCATAGCGATACGATGGTAATGAATTTAAAGTTCGACAGTCCAAGCGCAGAAGAGGCCTTGGATCGATTAACTATTGGACTTCGCCGAGCTTCTGAGGTGGGTATTAAAGCAATGATCTTGATACATGGATATGGAGCCAGTGGGGAGGGTGGCAAGATCAAGTGGGCTGTTCATAATGCCCTGGATAATAACTATTTCTCGGATCGGGTGGACGAATACCATTTTGGTGAGCAAACTGCGTTTGGCAGCGAGGCCTACCACTCGCTTTTGAGAAGAAGGCCGGGATTAAAGGCTTATCTCAAGCACTTCAAAGAAGGTAATGCCGGAATGACAGTGTTATTACTGTAATCCCTACGTGGAGTTGCTTAGAATAGATCCATCATTTATTTATTTGCCATCAGCTAGGAGTAGTAATGACAGCTAAAAAATCAAGCACTACACATGAAGAAGCTCAAATCAGTTCAGAGCATTTGATTGGTGACTTCAAAGCACTCATGGCTGATGCTGAGGAGTTGATTATGGCAACCGCTAGCCATGAAGATGGTCCCTTGAGTGCAATTCGTTCAAAAGCCTTGGATACCCTTAATAATGCCAAAGAAAGTCTTTCTTCTGTCGAGGGTACGGTAACTGAAAAGGCTAAGGTCGTGGCGGAGCGTGCCGATGAGTTTGTCCATCGAAATCCATGGGAGGCAGTCGGTGTTGCCGCTGGTCTCGGTCTTTTAATTGGACTCTTTATGCGTCGTCGCTAGGTCCTCATGTCACAAGAAAATCTTTTATCCTCTCTTAAGCATCTCGTCTCCACTGGGGCATCTATTGCCCAAACCCGTTTAGAGTTAATTTCTACAGACGTACAGATTGCGCGGGCTAAGTTCCTGAGTCTGCTAGTGATGATCATCTTTGTCTTATTTTTCTTATTCTTTGGCTTGGTGATGCTAGCCTTTCTTATTGTGATTTATAGCTGGGAGGCGGATCGCATCCTTGCACTAAGTTTGCTTACTGCTGGATTTTTGGCTACAGGTTGCATTTTGGCCCTGGTAGTTTTACGCTCCCTTAAAACAATGCCTAAGTTGTTCGAAGCAACTATTGCGGAGTTGGCTAAGGATCGTCAGGAACTTACGAAGCGATGAGTCAAAAATTGTCGGAGCTGGAAGCTAGGCAAAAAGTGCTCCAAGAGCGAGCTGCACAAGAGCGTGCAGATTTTGCCCAATATTTTGAGCCTATTGAAAAGCCACTATCTTGGGCTGATAAGGGTATAGATGCTTTTCATTTTCTGAAGAGTAGCCCAGTGCTTTGGACCAGTGCATTTGCCGTTCTGGCTCACTATCGACCTAAGCTAGCTAGCAAAGTGCTGGCTGTTGGTTGGGGCGCTATGAAATTGCTCAAGAGCGCTAAGAGTCTGATTTAAAGTTTTTAGGCAATCAATACGGTCTTATTTGAAATACCATTTTTTATCAGAATTTCACCGCCTTTGAGGCCATCAATCTCTAAAAAAGTCAGGGCGCCAGCTACTTCAAACCCCGCCTTGTTGAGTAACTTACTAGCGGCAATAATGGTGCCACCAGTTGCTAAAACATCATCCACAATTAATACTCGAGAACCTGCAGGTAAGGTTGACTGTTGAAGCTCCAAGGAGTCTGATCCATATTCAAGTCCGTAGGACTCCCGATGACTTGCTAATGGCAGTTTATTGGGCTTTCTAGCCAGTGCAAATCCTTTATGGGCATGGTGGGCTAGGGCGGAGCCAAAAATAAAGCCGCGAGACTCAATGCCCAGAATATGGCTATAGTCAAACTGCTTGGCTAGGGCCTCTAATTGCAGTACAGCCTCTTTAAATGCAGCGGGATTTGCAAGTAGGGGTGAAATATCCCGAAAGAGAATCCCCGGTTTTGGGAAGTCAGGGACTCCGGGTAGATAATCTAGTAAATTCATTTTTGGCTGATATGAAAACACAATTGCTCATTATTACCGCATTAGAGTCCGAACTCAATCAAGCTGCCTTGCCGCCGGGAGTGGGTATTGTGTATTCAGGGGTTGGCAAGATTAATGCTACTGCAGCTACCCTGCAAGCTATACATCAATTTGAGCCAAAACAGATTATTAACTTTGGTACTGTTGGGAAAATTAATCCATCTCTTGCTGGTTTGCTCGAGATAGGGAAGGTGATACAACGTGACATGATGACTGTGCCATTAGCGCCCAGGGGTCAAACCCCTTTTTGCCCAAAACCAGTTGAGTATCTCTCGTTGAATGGTGATCATGTCTGCGGTACGGGCGATAGTTTTGTGACGGCCCATGACCCTTGGTTGAAAGAGCAGGGTGTAGATGTTGTTGATATGGAACTATTTGCAATTGCTAGCATTGCCTATCAATTTAATATCCCGTGGCAATCCTTTAAGTATGTGACTGATGATGCTAATTCAGACTCCGGAAATGAGTGGAAGCATCGGGTCAATCATGGCCAAGAGCTGTATGTAAGCAAGCTCCAAGATCTATTAAGCGCATAGAGCATTCGGATAAACCCAAGAATTTCTGATGAACCCAAAGTTTCCTTGGCTCAAAAATTATCTCGAGGGAGTTCCTCATGAGATTGATGTGGCTGGACACGCATCGATTGTTGATTTCTTAGAGGAATCGTTTGCTTGCTACCCCGATCGAATTGCAATAGAGTCGATGGGTCACAAAATCAGCTACCGTCAGCTGGATATTCTGTCAAAAGATTTTGCTGCCTATTTGCAGACCTTAAGTCTAGAACCAGGATCGCGAATCGGCATTATGTTTCCTAATGTCCCGCAATACTTGATTGCGATGTTGGGTACCCTGCGTGCTGGATTTGTGGTGGTCAATATTAATCCGCTCTATACGGCCAGAGAGTTGGAGCATCAATTACAAGATAGTGGTGCAGCCATCTTGGTAATGCTAGAAAACTTTGCCCATGTGTATCAAGAGATTGCCAATCAAGGGCTTGTTAAGAGGGTGATTGTGAGTAGCCTCGGTGAAACCTTAGGCCCCAAAGGTGTCATCATTAATTTAATTGCTCGGCATGTTAAGAAGCTCATTCCGAATTGGAATTTTACTTGCGTTAAGTTTAATCAGGCCCTTAAGATAGGCGCCGGTCATGGTTTTACCAGGCCACATCTAAGGCAAGACAGTATTGCATTTTTGCAATACACCGGTGGCACTACGGGAGTTTCTAAAGGGGCTGTTTTGTTACACCGAAATATCCTAGCCAATATCATTCAGATCGAGTCTTGGCTTGAGCCTGCCTTGAAAGATCGACACCAGCAGCTTGTTTTTTTATGCGCGCTACCAATGACTCATATTTTTGCTTTGACTGCCTGCGGTCTGCTTGGCATGCGCAAGGGTGCCAAATTATTGCTAGTGGCAAACCCTCGTGATATCACTGGCTTTATTAAGTTGCTGATGAAGCACCCAGACATTAATATTTTTCCAGGTGTTAATACCTTATTTCATGCGCTGATTCACCGCCCTGAATTTAGCAAAGTGAAATTGCCCAACCTCTTAGTCACTATTGGCGGCGGTATGGCAGTTCTAAGAAAGACTGCCGAACTCTGGCAAAAAATAATGGGGGTACCGATTGCTCAGGGTTATGGTCTATCGGAAACTTCACCAGTGGTGTGCGTCAATACGCCTTTCGTGAAAGAATTTACTGGCTCGATTGGTATGCCAGTGCCAAGCACAGATGTATTGATATTGGATGACGATGGAAAGGAAGTTCCTTTTGGCACGCCTGGAGAGATCTGTATTAAAGGTCCACAAGTGATGGCAGGTTACTGGAATAGGCCCGAAGAGACGGTGCAATTTATCACCCCTGAGGGTTATTTCAAGTCTGGCGATATTGGCATCATGAGCCCAGAGGGTTATGTGCAAATTGTAGATCGCAAGAAAGACATGATCGTTGTTGCTGGCTTTAAGGTATTTCCGAATGAAGTTGAAGGGGTGATTTCATTAATGCCAGGCGTAAGAGAATGCGCAGTCATTGGATTTCCACACCGCAAGCTTGGTGAGATTGTGAAGGCCTATATTGTGAAAGATAAACCTGAACTCACTGAGGCCCAAGTCATTCAGTATTGCAAAGAGCAAATGACGAGTTATAAACGTCCTAGAAAAATTGCTTTTATTGATGAAATGCCAAAGTCTAATGTTGGCAAGATCCTTCGTCGCCACTTGCGAGACTTATAAAACTACAAACCGCCACCAAAGCGGTATTGCCAAGAAATACCATATAGGTCGTAACTATTATTTGTCCTGGAGTATGCGCCAGTGCTCGCTGATAGCCGGATAGAGTTATGTTTATTTACTGGGTAGGACATCGTGCTACCAAAGCGCCAGTTTTCTTGGTTTCCATTAATCGGATTTCCGTTTAGATAGGATTGCCCACCAGTGAAGTAGGTTGCATCTACAGAGATCCAAGCCGTATTCTGAAGGTAATAGATCGCGTGAGTCTGAGTTGAGTAGACTGGGTTTTGAGAGAGTGAGTTCCCACCCATAAAGTCAGTATAGCTGGTGTAAAAAATACCGGCACCAGCTAACTCTAATCTCCATGGGCCAAGTGCCTTCGATACCCCAAGACCTGGCTGGATAAACCAGCGATTGGCACCGAC
>NZ_NCJB01000543.1:0-1103 GCF_002282275.1 Polynucleobacter sp. 39-46-10
AGCGATCGCCTATGCTGGTGATGGTGCATGGGCAATGAGTATGGTGGAGATCATGACTGCAGTTCGTCATAACATCCCGGTAACAGCGGTAGTGTTTCATAATCGCCAGTGGGGTGCTGAGAAGAAAAATCAGGTCGATTTCTACAACCGTCGATTTGTTGCGGGTGAGCTCGAGAGCCCAAGTTTTGCTGGTATTGCTCAATCCATGGGTGCAGAGGGAATCGTGGTTGATCAATTAGATCAAGTTGGCCCAGCCCTGAAGAAGGCGATTGATATGCAGATGAATGAAGGCAAAACCTGTGTAGTCGAGATTATGTGTACCCGTGAATTAGGTGACCCATTCCGTCGCGATGCTTTATCAAAGCCTGTACGTTTCCTTGAGAAATATAAAGACTACGTATAAAACTATCGATGACTGCGGAACTATTATTGTTTCGCAGTCATTCTAAAAAATCGAGTGGTAAACAGATAAGTCCGGTCGCAATGCGCTACTGGACTTAATTATAGATACTGTGCCAATGGTAATAAAGCATACAGGCACGTCATCTGCCGATAAGGCAAAGAGTTGCTTGAGACGTTTATTGGTGATTGCTTTGCCGCTGGATAAACCCGAACCAAAACCCAGCGAATGTGCCATTAATAGAATATTCTGAATTGCGCATCCCAAGGAAACCATTTTCTCCTGCTCACTTACCCCGTCAGCAGTACTAGCTAGTTTTGCAACTGCTAGAAGCAATAAGGGACCCCGAAATGCCTTTTCTTGAGCCTCTTGGAGTTGTAGTGGGCTTGCTTGGGGATCACGCTCCAGGAGACATTCCTTGAATACTGAGCCCAATAAATGTCGACTGGACTCGCTTACTTCATAAAAATGCCAAGGTGTATTTCTGCCATGATCCGGAGCTGCTTTTGCGGATTGAAGAATTTGCTTTTTTTGCTCTGCAGTAGGGCCGGGTTCAATTAAGCGCTTTGGCGAAACATGAACCCGTCCGTGAATCAATACATCTGCGTAATCGTCTAATGAGATCACTTTGGCAAGCACTACGATATCCGTTGATAGTAGAGGTTTTGTGGATGATTGGCGTCAGCAAAAAACAAAAAGCGTT
>NZ_NCJB01000544.1:0-1100 GCF_002282275.1 Polynucleobacter sp. 39-46-10
CTCTAGCCCGGGCTTCAATATTGCCCTGCGATTGATCTGCAAAATGCAATAAACGGAAATCAAAATGTACTTGGTACTTTTTGGCTAGCTTCTCGCAAAACTCCAGCCACTGATCAGCGGGCTTTTGCAAACCATGGTGAATATGGAATACCCAAATCTCAGTTGAGTTATTAGGATCTGTTTGGACTGTCTTGCAAATGGCATCAAGCAAGACAACCGAATCAAGCCCACCACTTAAGGCAAGACCAATACGTTTGGCCACTGCTGAAGCCGCCTGAAGAGTCGCCTTAGGACTTGGCTTCGATTTCCTTGAACTTGCCATAGCCCATTAAGCGTTCATGTCGACGCTCAAGAAGCGCATCCACTTTCATACCATCGAAGGTTTTCAGTGACTCAGCCAAGGCTTTGCGCATGTTATTCATCATGGTCTCATAATCACGATGCGCTCCACCAGTTGGTTCAGCAACGATCTTGTCAATCAAGCCAATTGTCTTCAAACGTTGCGCTGTCAAACCTAATTGCTCAGCAGCCTCTGGTGCCTTGTCAGCAGTCTTCCAAAGAATAGATGCACAGCCTTCGGGTGAAATCACAGAATAGGTTGAGTTCTGCAACATCAACACCACATCACCCATTGCAATTGCTAGCGCCCCACCAGAACCACCCTCACCAATAATGGTCGCAATGATAGGCACTTCTAACTCAGCCTGAACATACAGGTTGTGACCAATCGCCTCGGACTGGTTACGCTCTTCTGCATCGATTCCCGGGAATGCGCCTGGCGTATCGACAAAAGTAAATACAGGCAATTTAAATTTTTCAGCTAAGCGCATCACACGCTTTGCTTTGCGGTAACCCTCGGGGCGGCTCATACCAAAGTTACGCAAGGCGCGCTCTTTAGTATCGCGACCCTTCTGATGGCCAATCACTACGCATGGTTGATTCTCGAAGCGCGCTAAGCCGGTAATAATGGATTGATCATCCGCAAAATTGCGATCGCCATGGAGCTCATGAAAATCTGTAAATAAAGCGCCAACATAATCGAGGGTATAAGGACGCTGTGGATGACGCGCCACTTGTGAAACTTGCCAAGGACTGAGATT
>NZ_NCJB01000120.1:0-6731 GCF_002282275.1 Polynucleobacter sp. 39-46-10
GTGCTCTAGTCTCCCAAGAGAAAGTGCGCATAGTCATTTGTAGCGATAGCAATGGTCGAAAAGAATCTATACGCCAACTCTTTGAAGAGAGTAATTCTATTGCAGGACTAAATGGCAAACCACTCTACCCATTAAAGCCAGAGGGCTTTGAAGGTATTGCTGATTTTATTAAGAGTGATTCACTTTTTGGATTGGTTACAGCCCAACTCTTTAATGGATTTACTTGGCCAGCTGAAAACCTCATCGTTGTTACTGAAGCAGAGCTCTTTACAACCACAGCGCGTCAACGACGTAAAGGAAAAGAAAGTGAGAGCGCCGATCCGGACATGCTCTTTAAGGATTTATCTGAGCTCAAGATTGGTGATCCTGTAGTGCATTCTGATCATGGTATTGGTCGTTATCAAGGATTGGTGCTACTTAATTTAGCTCCACCAAAAGAAGAGCCTATTTTTGAAGAGTTCTTGCATTTGGTTTACGCTAAAGATGCGACTCTGTATGTACCAGTGCAACAGCTACAAATGGTCACCCGTTACGCAGGCTCTGATCCCGATTCGGCGCCACTGCATCAACTAGGGTCTGGACAGTGGGATAAAGCACGACGTAAGGCTGCGCAACAAATTCGAGATACCGCTGCTGAACTACTGAGTTTGTATGCCGCAAGAGCGATACGTAAAGGTCATGCCTTTGAATTCTCGGCCCATGATTACGCTGCTTTTGCAGAAAGCTTTGGCTTCGAAGAAACACCAGATCAGGCTAATGCCATTGCAGCAGTCATCGGCGATATGACCAGTGGCACTCCAATGGATCGACTGGTGTGTGGAGATGTGGGTTTTGGCAAAACCGAGGTTGCTCTTCGCGCCAGTTTTGTTGCAGTAATGGGTGGTAAGCAAGTAGCCATCCTAGCGCCGACCACCCTCCTCGCAGAACAGCATGTTGCCACCTGGAAAGATCGCTTTGCCGATTGGCCAGTACGCATTGTTGAGCTTTCACGCTTTAAAACTACTAAAGAAATTAATGCAGCACTTGAAGCCATTGCTAAAGGCGAGGCTGACATCATCATTGGCACACATAAGCTGTTATCAAAAGAAACTCAATTTGCCAATTTGGGATTAGTGATTGTCGATGAGGAGCATCGTTTTGGGGTGCATCAAAAGGATGCGCTTAAAGCATTGCGCGCCGAAGTGGATATCCTGACTCTGACTGCTACGCCGATTCCAAGAACACTGGGTATGGCCATGGAAGGCTTGCGTGAGTTTTCTGTTATTGCTACAGCACCCCAAAAACGTTTGGCTATCAAAACCTTTGTTCGTCGCGAAGGTGATGGCGTCATTCGTGAGGCAGTACTTCGCGAGATTAAGCGTGGGGGTCAAGTCTATTTCCTGCATAACGAAGTGGAAACGATTCAGAACCGTAAGCATGCTTTACAAGAGCTAATACCAGAAGCAAGCATCAGCGTAGCGCATGGTCAAATGCACGAGCGCGAATTGGAATCCGTCATGCGTGAGTTTGTAACACAACGCACCAACATCTTGTTATGTACCACCATTATTGAAACTGGTATTGACGTTCCCACTGCTAACACCATCATCATGCATCGCGCAGATAAGTTTGGTTTGGCGCAGTTACACCAATTACGCGGTCGTGTTGGACGATCTCATCACCAGGCATATGCCTATCTCCTCGTACCAGACCCTGAGGCACTCAGTAAGCAAGCCCAATTACGTTTGAATGCCATTCAGGCAATGGAAGAATTGGGTTCTGGCTTCTATTTAGCAATGCATGATTTAGAAATTCGAGGAGCTGGTGAGGTATTGGGCGACAAACAGTCTGGTGAGATTCATGAAATTGGCTTTCAGCTTTACACCGAGATGCTCAATCGCGCCGTTAAATCCCTCCGCAGCGGTAAAGAGCCTGATCTCCTATCGCCACTTCAAGCTACTACTGATGTCAATCTAGGCGTGCCCGCCCTCTTCCCCAATGACTACTGCCCTGATGTCCATGAGCGTCTCTCGATGTACAAGCGCTTTGCTGGCACAAACGACTTCTCCGAGCTCATGGGATTGCGTGAAGAGCTAGTTGACCGCTATGGTGATTTACCAGACCAAGCTAAATCACTTTATGAAACTCACCGTCTACGATTGGAGATGAGTGGCTTTGGCATTAAGAAGATTGATGCGAGCCCAAGCTCAATTCAGATTCAATTTATTCCTAATCCGCCAATTGACCCAATGAAGATCATTCAATTAATTCAGTCATCAAAATACATTCAACTAAATGGGCAAGATAAGTTAAAAATTCTTCCCCAGAAAGAAAAAGATTTTGAGAAACTAGAGCAACGTCTAGACCAAATCCGGAAAATTCTCCGAAGCCTCAATGAATCCGCAGTACTCAATACTGCTCACGTTAACTAATTGCCGATTACTTAATACCCATGTCTAGCCACCTTACTCTTGTAGCGCTTGCGAATACTCCAATCCCAACAGATTTGAATGCTGCATTCAATGCGCATGCCAAAGTTTTAGGACTGGAGATTACTGAGCTCACATTAGAACCATCACCATCAAAATATTTCACTGCGCGCTGGGCTTGCTCTCAAAACTTATTGCCTGAGGCAAGAGTTGCAATGCACGATATCGCTGCTCGGTACGACACAGATTTGGCTTTTCTATCTCCGGGATTTAAGGCTGATGCGGTAAAGGTGTTGGCCATGGATATGGACTCTACCCTGATTAATATTGAGTGTATTGATGAGATTGCTGACTTCACAGGTAAAAAGGCTGCGGTCTCTGAAATCACTGAAGCCACAATGCGTGGCGAAATTAAAGACTTTAAAGAAAGCTTGCGCAGACGTGTTGCTTTGCTAGAAGGCGTATCCGCTGATGTGTTGGATTCAGTCTATAAAGAACGCTTGCGCCCTAACCCTGGCGCCGCTGAATTATTAGCTGGAGCAAATGCAAAGGGTCTTTATACGCTCCTAGTTTCTGGTGGCTTTACCTTCTTTACTGAAAAACTGCAGAAAGAATTGGGCTTCAAACAAACCCAGGCCAACACTTTGGAAATTGTTGATGGCAAACTCACCGGTAAAGTGATTGGCGATATTGTTGATGGTGCAGCTAAGAGCGCCTATCTAGAGCAAGCCTGCACGCTCATGAATTGCCTAAAGCAAAATTCCATCACCATGGGTGATGGATCCAACGATTTACCAATGATGCATGGCTCAGGTATTAGCATTGCCTATCGAGCAAAACCGATTGTCAAAGAAAAAGCCGACGCGGCTTTTGACCGAGTCGGCTTGGATGCTGCTTTACTGCTAATTAACTAAAGCACTTGCTTAAGCTACGGCAGTAAATGAACGCTGATTACAGGCGTTCAAAAATAGTTGCGATACCTTGACCACCGCCAATACACATTGTGACCAGAGCATATTTGCCCTGAACACGATGTAATTCATGGATAGCTTTAGTGGCAATTGCAGCGCCAGAACAACCGATTGGGTGACCTAATGCAATCGCGCCACCGTTCACGTTGGTCTTAGCTGGATCTAAGCCCAAGCCTTTAGTAACAGCCAAGGCTTGTGCAGCAAACGCTTCATTAGATTCGATCACATCAATTTGATCTAATTTCAGGCCAGCGCGCTCGAGAGCAATCTTGGTTGCTGGAATTGGGCCTTCGCCCATAATGTGGTTCGGTACGCCAGCAACAGCATATGAAACTAGGCGAGCGATTGGTTTATGACCAGCCTTCTTCGCCGTATCAGCATCAGCCAATACAAAGAATGCTGCGCCATCATTAATACCTGAAGCATTACCTGCAGTAACGCTACCACCTTCTTTTTTGAAGACTGCTTTCATCTTCGCCAAAGTTTCCATCGTGGTATCTGGCTTGACGTGCTCATCAGTATCAAACACCACATCACCCTTGCGAGTTTTAATAGTAATTGGAACGATTTGAGACTTAAAGCGTCCTTCTTTAATTGCATTAGCTGCGCGACGGTGAGATTCGACCGCTAGAGCATCCTGCTCTTCACGAGTCAGCTTCCATTTTTCAACGAGGTTCTCCGCAGTAACACCCATATGTCCAACGCCAAATGGATCGGTCAAGACAGAAACCATCAGGTCAATCATTTTGGTATCACCCATGCGAGCACCGCTACGCATTGCTGGTGAGCCATACATACCGCGTGACATCACTTCAACACCGCCACCAATACCGTAATCGCAGTCACCCAGCATAATTTGTTGAGCAGTTGTCACAATCGCTTGCAAGCCTGAGCTGCATAAACGATTCAAGGCCATCGCAACAGATTCCATTGGTAGACCAGCCTGGATTGAGGCAACGCGAGCAACATAGGCATAACGGTTATCTGTAGGAATGGTATTTCCTACAGTAACGTAATTAATTAAGGCTGGATCAACTCCAGATCGGGCTACCGCTTCTTTCATCACCATACCGCCGAGCTCTGATGGCTCAAGGCTACTCAGTGATCCATTAAAAGTACCAATTGCTGAACGGACAGCACTCAAAACAACGACATCACGACTCATATTAATCCCCTTTACGGTGCCTAAATAGGCAAAATATTGACCCAAATAAAAAGCCAAAACACTATTTTTATTCTAATAGTCAAGTTTCGGCTATTAGGTCATGCCCTTGGGAGCTAATCACCGTCACTTTGATGATTTCACCGGTACGGTAACGCTTAGAGGGCTTGCTTGGGGGTAAAACCCGCACTAAACCATCAATTTCAGGGGCATCACCGATGGTTCGACCAATTCCACCGGATTCATCTACTCGGTCAATGATGACCTGAATACGCTTACCTATTTTTTTAGCAAGGCGTTTTATGGAGATTTCTTCAGCCTTAGCCATAAAACGAGCACGACGATCTTCGCGCAAGGATTCCGGAACTGGGTTATCCAAGGTATTGGCTGTTGCACCATCAACTGGTGAATAGGCAAAACAACCGGCACGATCAATTTGAGCCTCATCGAGGAAATTCAACAAGTACTCAAACTCTTCCTCGGTTTCGCCTGGGAAGCCTGTAATAAATGTACTGCGAATAACTAAATCTGGGCATGCAGCCCGCCATGCTTGTATGCGCTCTAGATTCTTTTCTCCACTTGCAGGACGCTTCATGCGTTTGAGCACATCTGGGTGCGCATGTTGCAAAGGAATGTCTAAATAAGGCAACACGCCATAGCCATGATCAGAAAACTCTGCCATTAATGGCAAAACATCATCAACATGCGGATAGGGATACACGTAATGCAGGCGAACCCAAGCTTGATGCTCTCTGGCAATTTGGTTTAAAGCATTTACTAAATCAAACATACGAGTCTTCACAGGTTTGCCATCCCAAAAACCAGTGCGATATTGAATATCAACACCATAGGCACTCGTATCTTGAGAAACAACCAATAATTCTTTTACGCCGGACTCAAATAATTTTTTAGCCTCAAGCAGCACTTCACCAATAGGACGTGAAACCAGATCGCCACGCATGCTTGGGATAATGCAGAAGGTGCAACGGTGATTACAGCCCTCGGAGATCTTGAGGTATGCATAATGCTTTGGTGTGAGCTTCACACCAATTGGCGGAAGCAAATCAGTAAACGGGTCGTGCGGTTTTGGTAGGTGCAGATGAATCGCCTGCATTACTTCTTGAGTGGCATGCGGGCCCGTAACGGCTAGAACCTTGGGGTGGATGCTCTGAATAAGGTCGCTACCATCGGCATTTTTACGAGCACCTAAGCACCCAGTAACGATCACCTTGCCATTTTCTGATAAAGCTTCGCCAATTGCAGCAAGGCTCTCCTCAACAGCAGAATCGATAAAGCCGCAGGTGTTAACAACAACAAGATCGGCGCCGGAATAATCCTTGGCAGTCTCGTAACCCTCAGCACTTAATTGAGTGAGAATGAGTTCAGAATCAACCAACGCCTTGGGGCATCCCAAGGAAACAAAACCAACTTTACCCGCCACAACTATTCTTTTTCTGTCTTATTAGGCTGACCTGGAAATGGGAAGCCACTAAATATCGTTGGGGAGTTTTGCATTTGCTCTTGCATCTTCACAAATAAGTCTTTGCTCTGCTCCATGTAGTTGCCCATCAAGCCTTGCATCATCGGGTTTTGTAAATTCATCATATTGGCCCATGCTTCGGGCGTGCTACCTGCACCTAAGCCCTGAGTTTGGTCACCTAGCTTATTGTGAATGTCCACGAAAGATTGCATAGTCTTTTCAAGATAGCTACACATCAAGCCTTGCATGGAGTTGCCATAGAAGCGAATGATTTGAGAAAGCATTTGAGTTGAAAAAACCGGGGCACCACCAGCCTCTTCTTCCAAGATAATTTGCAGCAAGATATTGCGAGTTAAATCATCTTCAGTTTTTGCATCAACAACGCTAAATGCATCGCCTGCCATTACTAAATTTTTGATATCGGCCAGCGTGACGTAGGTGCTGGTTTGGGTGTCATATAAACGACGATTGGGGTACTTCTTAATCAAGCGGCTATCGCCGGCTTTTTTGGAACGTGTGGCCATGTATTTTTCCTAACTCTCATTACTGCAATGCAACATCGGCATAGTTTATCCCTAGTTTGACCTAAAGGTAAATATGTCGATGAGCAGACCACTAAAACTGCATTTTTGATGGGTTTAACCAGTATGCAGGCCACCATTTAAGGAGAAGTCAGCGCCAGTTGCATAACCGCCATCATCAGAGGCAAT
>NZ_NCJB01000121.1:0-6709 GCF_002282275.1 Polynucleobacter sp. 39-46-10
GAAAGGTCTAGATGCGCACGATCAACTCTTGGCATGGCTATTAAATGATGGGCCAGATCCAAAACAGGCGCGTTGAAGTCGATCTCGAACACCATCCCATTCCTCGCCCACCGGAGGCTCCGGAAACAGAATTAGATCCCAGCCTTGCTGATCTAAATCTCGCAAAGAGCGGTACAAGCGACTCGCAAATGCAGCACTATCACTAGGCACAATCACTTCCTCAAAATGAGCTGATGGATGCCCATCATCACCTAATGAAGAGTCTGAATCCCATACAGCAACTGCTACCCGCGACTTAATATCTGGGAACTCGCTGAGTGCATCCAAGACTCTGCCCGGCGCATACATTCTGAGAGGGGTTGTCGGAGCGTAATGGGCACGAAGACTACCAGAGACTCTTGGTGCATCTCCACCCTGCTTCACTAAATCACTTTCACCAGGCAAATAGACTTTAATACCCGTCTTGGTAAAAATTTCTCCTGGAGTAATGAGGCCTGGGCGCAATAAGACTGGATGCTCACCAGAAGATAAATCAATGATGGTCGATTCAATGCCGACTTCGCAGTCACCACCATCCAAAATCATGAGCTCCAACATACCTTCAAACTCGCTACGGACATCAGCAGCGCTCGTAGGAGATACTTTGCCGAAACGATTAGCCGAAGGAGCAACCACCCCACCCTTAAACTTACGCAGCAATTCTTGTGCAATCGGATGCGCAGGCGCCCGAATCGCCACGGTATCTTGACCGCCGGTAAGCTCGTTTAAAACGCTTTTATCTTTTTTAAAGACCAAGGTCAGTGGACCTGGCCAAAAGGCATTAATGAGTCTTAAGGCATCCTCTGATAAGTCTCTTACCCAGGGCGATAGAACTGGAACCCAATCGATTTGGGATTGATCAAACCTATCAGGGGCTGCCAAATGGACAATGAGCGGATGATTGGATGGTCTGCCTTTAGCGGTAAAAATCCGCTTAACTGCATCAGGATTCTTCGCATCTGCCCCTAAGCCGTAAACAGTCTCAGTCGGAAAGGCAACTAAGCCACCATCTCGCAAAGTTTGTACTGCTTCGTTAATTACCGCAGATGATTGTAGTGAGCTACTATCGCTGGACATTTCTAGGGCTCAATCCCTAATTCAAGCGCAACAGCTACGCAATTTTGACGCGCTTGGTTAAGTGACTCACCCAAACAATTGATGTGACCCATCTTGCGACCCATGCGTGGATCGGATTTTCCATAGAGATGTAACTTGGCATCTGGATGCGAGAGCACCTTATCCCAAGCAGGCTCTCTTGTCTTGTCTTCACTACCTTCATACCAAAGATCACCCAAGAGATTGAGCATAGAGACTGGTGCTAGCAAGCGGGTATCACCCAAGGGTAGACGAGCCATACTTCTCACTTGCTGCTCAAATTGACCGCTTACACAAGCATCCATGGTGTAATGACCTGAATTATGTGGACGAGGTGCAATTTCGTTGGCGATGATGTCACCGCTCTTGAGAACAAAGAACTCGACACATAAAACACCCACGTAATCAATCTTACGAATGAGTGCTTTTGCAGCTTCAATAATTTTTTTCTCTTGAGCTGGCTTCAGCGATGGGGCTGGCACAGTGGAGGTATGCAAAATGCCATCACGATGGATGTTTTGAGAAACTGGATATGCGACAACCGCATCATCATATCCACGCACCACCAAGGCAGATACCTCAAAATCTAAATCCATACGCTTTTCAAGAACACATGGCACCTTAGCCAATTCTGACCAAGCGGCAACTAAGTTGGCAGAGTCATAAACGGTAATTTGACCTTTGCCGTCGTAACCCATACGCGCGGTTTTCAGAATGCCAGGGAATAAATCTGCTGGAACATGGTCGATATCTGCATCACGCTCAATTACACAATAGGGCGCAGGGCCAATATTGGTTTCTGCTTTCCAGGTGGCTAAGAACTTTTTCTCAGCAACACGGTTTTGAGCCAAAGAGACGCAACTACTGCGAGGTGCCACAAAGACGCCTAAAGATTCGAGTTCGTCTAAAGCTTGTGCAGGAACATTCTCAAATTCCGTACTAACGGATTTACACAATGCTGCCATTTCTTTTAGCGCGGCAGAGTCGGTGTAATCGGCTTGAATGAATTTCTCTGCAATGGAACCTGCAGGGCTATCAGATCCAGGATCGAGCACGCAGACCTTAAATCCCATAGCTTGAGCAGCTTGGGTAAACATCCGCCCCAATTGACCGCCACCTAAAATCCCTAAATACGAGCCCGGCAAAATGGGCTCCAAACGATCTGCCATCTTTTAATATCCCGGCAAATTCATAGCGCGCGCAGTATCTGACTGCTTCACACGGAACTCTTCTAACTGTTTTGCTAAAGCAGCATCATTAACCGCCAAATTTGCAATCACATGCAAAGCTGCATTTGCGGCACCAGCCTCACCAATCGCAAATGTTGCCACTGGAATGCCCTTAGGCATTTGTACGATGGAATACAGAGAGTCTTCACCGCGTAGATATTTGCTAGCAACTGGAACACCATAAATTGGAACGATTGTTTTAGATGCCAACATGCCTGGCAAATGTGCAGCACCACCAGCACCAGCAATAATTGCCTTGAGACCGTTTTTGGAAGCATTTTCTGCATACGCAAACATATCGTCTGGCATGCGATGAGCTGAAACTACTTTGGCTTCATGAGCAATACCAAATTGCTCCAGCATTTGAGCGGCATGTTGCATGGTGTCCCAATCTGAATTGGATCCCATGACTATTCCGACTACTGGCTTTTTGCTCATTGACCTCTCCAAATGCCCTGATTTATATCGTTAATCTTTCTAAGGGCTTATTATCCCAGCCTTTTTACGGCATCTAGGAAATTAGCCTTTAGTTAAGCGAGCAAGGGCCTCACGGTACTTTTCAGCTGTTTTATCAATCACATCAGCCGGCAAAGCAGGCGCAGGGGCCGTTTTTGGCCAGGGCTTGCCGTCGACCATGGCTGTTTCTAGCCAGTCCCGAACGAATTGCTTGTCATAAGAGGGTGGATTTGCGCCCACATAGTAGGTTTCAGCAGGCCAAAAACGTGAAGAGTCGGCGGTGAGGATTTCATCCATCAAGACCAACTGACCAGCGTCATCTAAACCAAACTCAAACTTGGTATCTGCAATGATGATTCCACGAGTTGCAGCATATTCAGAAGCTTCTTTATATAAACGAATGCTGACCTCACGAATCTGATTGGCTAATTTCTCGCCAATCATCTCAATCACCTTATCAAAGGAAATGTTTTCATCATGCTCACCCACTTCAGCTTTAGCGGCGGGAGTAAAAATAGGCTCAGGTAACTTCTGCGCATTTTCCAAGCCTTCAGGCAATGCAATGCCGCAGACCTTGCCAGTTTCTTTGTAGTCTTTCCAGCCGCTACCCGCTAGGTAGCCACGCACTACTGCTTCAACCAAAATTGGCTTCAAGCGTTTAGCAACCACCGCACGACCTTTAACTTGATCCACTTCATCTGCTGGCACAACACTCTCAGGATCAATACCGGTCAAATGATTGGGAATGACCTTAGCCAGCTTCTCAA
Organism: Polynucleobacter sp. 39-46-10; assembly: GCF_002282275.1. Taxonomy (NCBI): domain Bacteria; kingdom Pseudomonadati; phylum Pseudomonadota; class Betaproteobacteria; order Burkholderiales; family Burkholderiaceae; genus Polynucleobacter; species Polynucleobacter sp. 39-46-10. Next base: position 3,587 of record NZ_NCJB01000121.1, read on the forward strand.
ACCAAAAGTTGGCCATTTGATTGAGCACAATGCCCTTCTCAGGAATAGGCTGACCCATGACTACATCAAAAGCAGACAAGCGATCCGTGGTGATCATGAGCAGTTTGTCATCCCCCAGCGCATAGACATCACGTACTTTTCCTTTAGAAAGTAGAGGTAATGACTGAATAGAGGTGGCGTACAAAGCGGGCATATTTATCTCACTTCACGATCTGGGCTAATTTGCCACTCTTGTAAAGCTCTGCCATTTTTTCCAGGGGAATTGGCTTAATTTTGGATGCTTGGCCTGAGCTGCCGAAAGCGTTAAAGCGTGCAATGCACACTTTCTTCGCTGCTTCACGTGCGGGCTTGAGGTAATCACGTGGGTCAAACTTACTTGGGTTCTCAAACATATAACGGCGGATCGCACCGGTCATTGCCAAACGAATATCGGTATCAATATTAATTTTGCGAACACCATTCTTGATGCCCTCTTGAATTTCTTCAACAGGTACACCATAAGTTTCTTTCATATCGCCACCGAATTCACGGATCTCAGCAAGCAACTCTTGTGGAACACTCGATGAACCATGCATCACTAAATGCGTATTCGGAATACGTGTATGAATTTCTTTAATACGCTCGATAGCCAAGATGTCGCCTGTAGGCTTCTTCGTAAATTTATAAGCACCATGACTAGTGCCAATCGCAATCGCCAAGGCATCGCACTGCGTAGCCTTTACAAAATCTGCAGCTTGCTCAACGTCCGTCAGCAACTGCTCACGCGTCATCTTGCCGTCAGCACCATGACCATCTTCTTTATCGCCTTGCATAGTCTCCAAAGAGCCCAGAACACCCAACTCCGCCTCAACAGTAACCCCAATCGAGTGAGAGAACTTCACCACTTCTCTAGAAACATCGACGTTGTATTCATAACTGGCAACTGTCTTGCCATCGGCCTCTAGCGAGCCATCCATCATCACACTAGTAAAGCCGCTCTTAATCGCAGCCATACACACTGCTGGACTTTGACCATGATCTTGATGCATGACGACTGGAATATGTGGGTAAGCCTCTACCGCAGCAGAAATCAAGTGACGCAAGAATGATTCACCGGCATATTTACGAGCACCAGCAGAAGCTTGCATGATGACTGGGGAATCAGCTTCATTAGCCGCCTCCATAATTGCCGTAACTTGCTCTAAATTGTTCACGTTAAATGCTGGCAAGCCATAGCCATTTTCAGCAGCGTGATCCAAGAGTTGTCGTAGAGATACTAAAGCCATGATGGTCTCTTAATTAAAAATGTTAGTAATGAATTATTTGAATCAATATTTAAAAAGCGAATTACTTCACTTGAACAATCTTGAGTGAGTTCGTGCCACCAGGCTCACCCATAGGTTCACCAGAAGTCAGAACAACTACATCACCCTTCTTCACTGCCCCTAACTTCTTCAGGCAATCTTCAACCTCCTGCAAGGCGGTATCACGTTGCTTGGTGTAGTCCAAGCCAACAGGGAATACATTGCGATAAGTGCTCAAAGCACGCTGAGTGGCAATCTTTGAAGTTAAGGCAAAAATAGGCAAATGAATATTATGTCGACTCATCCAAACCGCGGTAGATCCTGAGTCTGTTAAAGCAGCAATCGCATTGGCATTGAGATGATGCGCTGTAAATAGCGCGCCCAAGGCAATTGTTTGGTCAATACGTGAGAAGGTTTGGTCCAAGAAATCGGTATCAAGCTTTACACGGTCAGACTTTTCAGCCTCAACACAAATCTCAGCCATCGCTTTAATCGTTTGCACGGGATACATACCAGCAGCAGATTCTGCAGACAACATCACCGCATCCGTACCATCTAATACCGCATTAGCAACGTCACTGACTTCAGCGCGCGTCGGCACTGGAGCATTAATCATGGACTCCATCATTTGCGTTGCTGTGATCGTGAATTTATCAGCCTCAAGTGCCAGCTTAATCATGCGCTTTTGCAAAGCTGGGACAGCAGCGTTACCTACTTCAATCGCTAAATCGCCACGCGCAACCATGATGCCGTCACTCTCCGCGATGATGCTGTTCAATGCATCAGGTTCAATCGCCTCTGCACGTTCTACTTTTGCAATCGTGCGCACTTTGCCAACACCATGCTTTGCGCTAGCGGCATCAGCCAACTTGCGGGCATAGGCCATATCTGCGCCATCCTTAGGAAAGCTGATTGCCAGAAAATCTACGCCCATCGCGATCGCCGCATCTAAATCGGCGATATCCTTTTCTGTCAGGGCTGGTGCAGTCAGACCGCCACCAGCACGGTTAATACCTTTGTTATTTGAAAGTGGGCCACCTTGCTCGACGAGGGTAAAGATCTCTCCGCCTTTAACATTCTCAACACGAAGCACAACTAAACCGTCATTTAGTAAAAGGCGATCGCCTGGCTTGACATCTTGTGGCAACTCTTTGTAATCCAGACCGACACGCTCTTGATTACCCAGCTCACATGCGACATCCAGAACAAAGTGTGCACCTTCTTTTAAAAGAATTTTGCTATCAACAAATTTACCCACGCGAATTTTTGGGCCTTGCAAATCGGCCATGATGCCCACTTCTTTTCCTACTTCTGCAGAAATGCTACGCACTAAATCATGACGTGCCTTATGGTCAGCAACAGTGCCATGAGAAAAGTTCATTCTCACGACATCCACGCCTGCTCGAATCATCTCGCGCAATACTTCTGGTTTTTCTGAAGCAGGGCCCAATGTGGCAATGATTTTTGTTGCTCTCAACATAGTTAGTCTTTCGCTCTTTCGGCCAATACTGCAAAGGCTGGCAAGGTTTTGCCTTCCAAGAATTCCAAGAAGGCGCCGCCGCCAGTAGAGATGTAATCCACTTGATTTTCAATGCCGTACTTCGCAATTGCAGCCAAGGTGTCACCGCCACCTGCAATGGAAAATGCAGGTGAATGAGCGATTGCTGCAGCCAACATCTTAGTGCCACCACCAAACTGATCAATCTCAAAAACGCCCAACGGACCATTCCACACAATCGTCCCAGCATGCGCCAACATGATGGATAAACGTGCAGCAGTTTTAGGGCCAATATCCAAAATCATGTCATCTTCTGCGACTTGATCAGCAGGCACACGGTTT
>NZ_NCJB01000545.1:0-1079 GCF_002282275.1 Polynucleobacter sp. 39-46-10
ACGGTCAGCGCTACCAACATTGCCAGCACGATCACCACCAGCGCGATTACCGCTCAGGTCTCCACGTTGTAGATTTTGACGAAGTTGATCGCGCTCTGCATCGCGGTTACCGCCGACTGCGCCACCACCGAGATTGGCGTTGCGGCGCTGTTGATCGGGCTTCCAGCTATCGTTACCACTGCGATTGCCAGACCAATTGTTATTAGTATTCTTATTAAAGTTATTGAAGTTGTTATTGTTGATGGTAAGTGAGTTTCCACCGCCACCCCAGTGACACCCACCCCAAAGTGCTGCACCAACTGCCATTCCAATTCCGAAGGAAAGCAGGGCGGTGCCGGCCACGTATCCCGGAGGATAGTATGCATATGGAGGATATGCAGGGTATGCCCATGCCCCATAAACTACAGTGGGGTTATAAGTTGGGACATAGAGAACTTGCGGGTCAGCGGGTTCAATAATGGTTGTCTGGCTCGTTCCACTTCCTTGAGTCTTGACTGTCTGCTGAGAGTTGGATTCTAATGAGCCGGCCTGTTTAGCTTTTGCGCGAAGAGCTTGAATTGCGCTCATGGTTTCTGACTGTTGCGCTAGGACGGCGTTACCAAGTTGCTGTGTCCAGCTTAACTGCGAGCCCATCATTTCTAGTACTGGCGCAAATGACGCTAAAGACTTAACACTCGCATCCCAGTTTTGTTGCTGCAAGGCTTGATTCAGGGCATCGCCTTTTAGCTTGCTATTGGATTTGATCCAATTTGATGCTTCAGCCACCTCTAGTGGGTAGGTTGATGCCATCAATACTTGGGAGACTAGGGGATCTGGGTAGAGGGCAATGGGAGCTACTAATGCCTCTAATTGGGCCTGAGAAAGCTTTGCTGCTTGTTGTTGGCTGCTATTTTGGGCATATGCGACTGGTGCTGCAGCCGGAAGGGCTAAGGTGGCCGTTAAAAGACTTGCGATTAAGCGAGATGGCATTCCCGCTTTCTTTGATGCCAGCATTGGCACTCCTTTATCAAGGGTTAATAATTGAAGCTATCCTGCTCAGAAAATGCATTTGGATTGCATGCCCTAAATTGGAGCATGGC
>NZ_NCJB01000122.1:0-6681 GCF_002282275.1 Polynucleobacter sp. 39-46-10
CGCCCTGGTGTCATTTTGTCTCGAGGTGATTTGGAAGATCGTATATATGCATGGGGTCAAGAGGTTGAGAGTAATGCTGTAGAGTTTTTGATCCATGCCCTGCGACGTAAGCTTGGTGCCGAGCATATTAAGAATGTAAGGGGGGTAGGATGGATGGTTTCAAAAAACGTTTAACAGATTCCTTGCAATTTAAAATATCCCTCAGCATAGCGATTTGTATTTTAGGGTTCGCTCTAATCGCTGGAATTGTTGCATTTAAGTCAGCCTATGGTGAGGCGCATGAACTTCAAGATGACCTGCTGCGACAGGTTTCCAGCTTCATTTCTCAGCAACCATTGTCATTAGACGTATTAAGTAATGGCAGGCATGACAAGATAGGTGACGCTGAATCACACATCATTATTCAGCAACTTGGCAATGCGCCTGGATTACTAAACATATCAGCTTCTTTGCTCGATGGCCTACAGAGTTTACAAATTGATGGAAAAGAGTATCGCGCCATCCTTAAGACTATGGATGGTGGTGAGCGTATTGCAATATCACAACCCATAAGCTTCAGAGATGAAATCGCCCGTGACAGCGCATTGCGAACAGTAATGCCATTTCTGCTTATGCTTCCTGTCCTCTTATTTATCGTAGCCTATCTTGTGCAAAAGATATTCCAGCCTATTAAAAATCTTGCAAATGACATCGATAGTCGTACTGAGCAAGATCTGCACTCAATAGAAGAAATTAATTTACCCTCAGAACTTCAACCCTTTATGGTTGCTATCAATCGCTTGTTAGGGCTAGTGAGTCAATCTGTGCTCTTACAAAGACGTTTTATTGCCGACGCCGCTCATGAAATGCGCTCACCACTGACTGCATTATCTTTACAAGCAGAGCGCATAGCTCAAGTTCAACTGTCTCCTGAGGCTCAGGAGAGGATTGGCGTATTACGTCAAGGAATAAATCGTAATCGAGATTTACTTGAACAACTACTTACTTTGGCAAAAGCACAATCTTCAGCTCTTAGCCCAGAAAATCCTATCTCCATTCAAGCTGTCTTTCGTCGTGTTTTAGAAGATCTTATGCCGATTGCTGAGGCTAAGCATTTAGATATCGGCGTTGAAGGGCATGTGGATTTATTGGTATGGGTAAGTGAGCTAGATTTAACTGCTATGGTCACGAATTTGGTGGCAAATGCAATTCGCCACACACCGGAGTATGGTCAGATTGATCTCAAAGTTTGCATGAAAAGTAGTCAGGTAATCATTAGCGTGTGTGACACGGGGCCTGGCATCCCTCTTCAAGAGCGGGATCGTGTATTTGAACCGTTTTATCGCACTTTGGGAGCAGGCCAAGGTGGATCTGGTTTAGGACTTGCAATTGTGAAAGCAATCGCCGAAAAAATTGGTGCAGAAGTATGGCTTGAATTTAGCGATGAAGAGAATCAATCTGGTTTATGCGCTTCCATCTTATTACCCACCTTGCGATAAATTTCTGCTTTTGGTCTTGATTTCAACCCGTTGATGCAACACACTACAAACTGCGTAAGCGCAAGGAGTGTTGCTTAAATTAACACTTACTTGCTCATAAAGCGGTTTGGAGCGACGAGGTATTAGATGGTTGCTCCAACAATCCTTTGGTTTTGAAAACCAAAGAGTGGGCCAGCACTTTTTTTAAATTCGTGAATTTGCTTACACACTGACGCTGACCGACTGCAGATCACCTTTTTAAATGGGTCTATCCAAGGCTTCTGCTCTCATAAGAAAGAAGCCATAGGGGTCTTGTAACAAAGATCTCAATAGATTCAAGAGGTTAACTCTCTAGCAGCACGAGCATGGTGCCGTATGGCAACGTCGCTATAAGGGAGATAACAAATGGATATGGACTGCTACTAAAGAAAACTGGTTTGATTTAGCGGTGAGTAAGGTTAAAAAGCCATCAGAGTGGGTATAAGCACTGTTTATGCAGGGTTTCTTGTTAATCCCTTGCCAAAAACTTTACAATAATTTCTTAAAACTTTACAATAATTTCTTAAAACTTTACAATAATTTCTTAAAACTTTACAAAAATAGATATGAAATTTGCCAATACAAAACGCTCCCAAGAAGTACGTCAGTTCTTGGTAGATGGCGTTAAAGCAAATCAACTCGATTTAGCCCATGCTGCAATGGAAAGGTTCGGCCTTACTAGACAGGCTATCCATGCACATTTTGCAGCGTTAGTTAAGGATGGATTTTTAGCTTCCAGCGGCAGTACGAAGGCGCGTGTATATCAGTTGGGTGTGAAGCGATTTCATGATGGTCTATTTAAATTGAAGGGGCTAGAGGAGTCTGAAGTCTATTCACGTAACTTTAGTGAAATATTTGATGGTTTGCCTAAAGAAATTGCCAATATTTGTCATTACGGTTTTACTGAAATGCTCAACAACGCCATTGATCATTCGGAAGGTACTGAGGTCTATATTCATGTAGAAAGAACGCCCGATTTTGTATTAATATCAATCATTGACAATGGCGAGGGAATTTTTAACCATATTACTAGATTATTAAAGTTGCACGATCCACGTGAGTCCATTTTGGAGTTGAGCAAAGGAAAGCTCACTACTGATCCAAGTAGGCATACCGGGCAAGGAATCTTTTTCTCATCCCGTGCTTTCGATGAATTCTTTATTTTCTCTGGTGATTTAGTCTTTACACATGCTGACGGTTCGGGAATAGACTTTCTACTTCATAACGAAAAAAGTTATCAAGGAACCAGGGTTGTCATGAAGATAGCGCTTAATTCAGAAAGAATATTGCGTACAGTATTTGATAGTTTTAGCGGTACGGAAGACGAAGATTACGCGTTTAATAAAACCGTTGTTCCAGTTAAGCTAGCTCTATATGAAGGTGGGCAGCTTATTTCGCGCTCACAGGCGAAGCGTATTTTAAATCGCGTTGATCGTTTTAAGACTGTCCTATTGGATTTTAAGGGTGTTGAGTCAATTGGCCAGGCATTTGCAGATGAAGTATTTCGTGTTTTTATTAAGCAAAATCCGCAAATTACAATTCACTCTATTAATGAGAGTCTAGAGGTTAAAAAAATGATTAAGGCTGCTCAAAGTAATTGTGGGTAGAGGCTAGACAGCACCCATCTAAGTTGAGCGATCAATATGATGAAGGCGTAGTCCAGGGAGAAGTAAAAGCTGCACAAACCAGAATCCTTTGGTCCCAGGTTCAAGTCCTGGTGGGCCCACCAGAAAAGCAAACCCTCATCAGAAATGGTGGGGGTTTTGTCTTTTTTAGATTACCTTATGATCAAGGTTTAAATCTCTCCGAGGAAATTGATGAATACATTTGACGCAATCCGCGAACGCAGAGCCGTGAAGTACTTTGACCCAAGCCATGAATTTACTAAGCAAGAGACTGACCAACTGTTAGATCTCGCTATGCAAGCGCCATCTTCATTCAATATCCAACATTGGCGTTTAGTAAATGTTACTGATAAGACCCTCAGAGCAAAGTTACGTGAAGCTGCAAACAATCAAGCTCAAGTTACCGAGGCATCCTTACTCTTTGTAGTGACTGTTGATATCAAGGCATGGGAAAAAGATCCTGCTAGATATTGGGTTAATGCCCCTAAGGAAGCTCAAGATATTTTAGTTCCTTGGATTCATCCTTTTTACTCAGGAAAAGAGCAGTTGCAAAGAGATGAAGCAATGCGATCTGCTGGGATCATGTTGCAAACTATGATGCTTTCAGCTAAAGCAATGGGTTACGATTCTTGCCCAATGGTTGGTTTTGATTTTGACAAGGTTGCGCAGTTGATTCATTTACCTAAAGACTATGCCATTGCTGCGATGTTGGTAGTTGGCAAGGGTATCAGGCCAGCATGGCCAAAGCCAGGATTTATTCCTAAAACAGAGATGATGATTGAAAACCATTTTTAAATTTGGGCGCTTTCTGAATTCAACCCCTAGATTCAGGTTCAAGTCCTAGTGGGTCCACCAGGACTGAAAATACCAACCCTCGGGTTGGTTTTTTTATCGCCGCCATAAGTAGCAGTGAGATTTATGCTTAAGGCCTTGGGGTCAACCGGTCAACGTAACAGATTGGGCAAAAGGGGGCATTAAGCGGCGTGTATTAGCTAAAAGTGAAGAATTCTCATCAGAACTTGTGATTGGTCGAGCAATGGTCAAGCAGTTGAAATATCTCAGGTGTAGAATCAATCCATGCAATTTTTGAGATCAAAACCTCTTCTTTTAGCTGCTTTGTTCCTGGGAATCATTTTGCAGGTGCTGACACCATTCTTACACGCACATACCGGACGATCAAGTCAGTTTGGCCTTCATCTACATGTTGCAAGCACTGGATTTGAGTCTGCTAATGCCTCTGAGGTCGGTAAAGTCTATCTCACGAGTGCCACAGAAGAATCTCCTGAAGTGGGCGTACCTACTTCACTTCAAAGTGAAAAATTTGACCTCATCATCTTAAGTTTCTATGCTTTAGCCTTCTTTATCCTTGTTTATTCGGCATCTAGTGGGCGACAGATTTATTTTTTCTCGGTTGATAGATTCGCTTATCAAAGGCATGCCCAAGGCTCGCTACCTCTTTCTTTAGCCCCACCTCTGGCCATCTAAATTTCTCTGGCGTGATTTGCTCACGTTTCTTGGATTTAGTTGGTAGTGTTTCTAGAGGTTTTTATGTTTCGTTTCCATATAGTTGGACTTTCCCTATTCTCATTCATTTTAAGTGGGAGCCTGCACGCACAAGAATTTGCACCTAAGTCATTAAAGCTGACTGCAAATCAACAGGCAGCTATGGGCGTTAATTTCTCTTCAGCAATTTCTGTTGATTCAGGTTCTGTATTAATTAGTGCTTCAGTCACAGTTCCACCAGAAAAGCAGGCAATTCTATCGGCGCCATATCCCGGACAACTCAGCCAAATGGTTGTGGGTGTTGGCGACCCCGTCAAGATCGGCTCTCCGCTTGCTTACTTTACTAGCCCCCAGATGGGCGATTCTAGGCAGAAATTATTGGAAGCGACATCTGATGCGCGTTTAGCAAAAGAAGCTTTGTTTCGCGATAACGAGCTATTTAAAGAGGGGATTATTCCCCAATCTCGCCTTAACATTACTAAAGCAAAAGCTGAAAATGCTAATGCGATGTTGATGGCAAGACAATCTGAATTAAAGGCTGCAGGCATTAACTTTGGTGATCAAAAAAACAAAGAGGCATTTAGCTCTTATGCGACGGGTGCTCTAAAGTCACCTATCCAAGGCACAGTAGTAGAAGCCCATAATCTCATCGGTCAGCGCGTAGATACCGGAACCTTACTTTTTAGAATTGCTGACATTTCTACTTTGAATCTCGAAATCAATACATCTGGATTTAAAGCGCTTGGCATTCATCCTGGCGACGAAATCGTGATTGCTTCCCGTAATGCAAAAGCAAGGGTAACTGGCGTATCCCAGGCAGTCAGCGCCTCACAGTCGGCAAGAATAAGGGCGGTTGTTGAGGAGCGTGGTACTTTGCAGATGGGAGAAGTTGTTACTGCCACCATCCAGGCCAAGATGAAGCCAAAAGTACAAGACAAGACCCTATGGCAAGTTCCTTCTCGTGCCATCACTAGCTGGAAAGGTCAAAGTGCAATTTTTATTCTATCTAGCACTGGTGTCGTACTTCAGTCTGTGGCAGTTATCTCAAGTGACGATGACTTAGCCTCAATCCAAGCGCCACTATCTAATGGAGTCAAAGTCGCCGTAACGGGTATTGCTTCTCTGAAAGCGCTTGCGCAGAAGGAGGAGTGATGTTTACTAGATTAATTAATACGAGTTTGCATTTTCGCAAGCTCGTATTGGCAATGGCTATTGCGTTGGTGCTCTTTGGCATTCATGCATGGATGACATTGCCAATTGATGCCTTTCCTGATATTTCGCCAACTCAAGTCAAGATTATTCTGAAGATTCCTGGGATGACCCCTGAGGAAGTTGAGCAGAGAGTTGTTCGTCCAATTGAAATTGAGATGCTCAGTATTCCCAAGAAGCGGATTGTGAGATCAGTTTCTAAATACGGTATTGCTGATATCACGATTGATTTTGATGAAGGTACAGATATTTATTGGGCTCGCCAGCAAATCTCTGAGCGATTAAATGCATTTACAAAAGACCTGCCGCCTGGCGCAACTGGAGGGTTGGCACCAATTACCACTCCCTTAAGTGAAATCTATATGTTCACTCTTGAGGGTGAAGGTTTTAGCCTAAGGGATAAGCGCACCGTATTGGACTGGACTATTCGGCCTGAGCTTCGAACCATTCCTGGTGTGGCTGAAGTCAATGTCTTGGGCGGAGAGATTTTGACTTATGAGGTCATTCCTGATCCATTGCGATTGGCTGCTCGCGCTATTACGATGGTAGATCTTCGAAACGCGGTGATGACTAATAACAGCAATGATGGTGCAGGACGCATTGATCAAGGCGAAGAGACCTTAGTGGTTCGTGTTGAAGGAGCGGTTAAGAAGCTTGAAGATGTAAAGAAGATTCAGATCCCCAAAGCAAATGGGAGATCGGTCATGCTGGATGAGGTAGCCACGGTTCATTTAGGATCAGCCACTCGCTACGGCGCCGTTACTAAAGATGGGAAAGGCGAGGCGGTAGAAGGGCTGGTCCTAGGTTTACGCGGGGTCAATGCCCGCCTTTTGGTTGACTCAGTCGAG
>NZ_NCJB01000546.1:0-1077 GCF_002282275.1 Polynucleobacter sp. 39-46-10
GATGCAATTCGCACTGAAATCAAATCCGCCGGCTTAGGTAATCTCAATCTAGAACTTCCTGTAGAAAACTTTAGCGATAGCAACTGGCATATGTTCCAGGTCGTACTACCTCTCGAACAACTGAATGTGGATCGCGCGCAGGTAATGACTGAACTCAAAGATCTAGGTATTGGTACAGGCGTTCATTACCCCATCATTACTGGATTTACGCTTTACCAAAAGCTAGGTTACCAAGTTGATGCCACCCCTAATGCGCAGCGTATTGGTCGCTCGATCTTGACCCTTCCCCTCTTCCCGGGAATGGCCGATGAAGATATTGGCCGTATAGCTAGCGCTTTAGTGGGAATTTTGAAGAAACACCGCAAAAACTAATATCGAGAACGGAATCAGGCAAAATTGCAGCATGACTGCTAATTTAGCTACCCAAACCTGCAATCCCTCGCTCAGCGTTGTTATTCCCGTCTACAACGAGGAAGACGGTCTTCAAGCACTCTTTGATCGTTTATACCCTGCACTAGATGCTATGGCTAGCAAGCGCAACATTGCTTATGAAGTAGTGTTTGTAAATGATGGCAGCAAAGATCGCTCTGCCGGCATCCTGGCTAAGCAAGTTGAATTGCGTTCTGATGTCACTCGGGCGGTTTTATTTCATAGTAACTTTGGTCAACACATGGCCATCATGGCTGGCTTTGAATACTCCCGCGGTGAATACATCATCACGCTAGATGCAGATTTACAGAATCCCCCCGAAGAAATTGATGCCTTAGTAAATGAATTGCTCAAGGGTCATGACTACGTTGGTACGATTCGTGCGAATCGTCGAGATAGCTTCTTTAGAAAATTTGCTTCCCGTGCCATGAATCATTTACGCGAGAAAATTACTCGCATCACGATGACAGATCAAGGTTGCATGTTGCGCGGCTATAGCCGTCGTATTGTTGATCTTGTTCGTCAGTGTGACGAGAGCAATACATTTATTCCAGCGCTGGCCTATACCTTCGCCTCCAATCCAACTGAAATCAGCGTTAAACACGAAGAGCGTTTTGCTGGTGAATCTAAATATAGCCTCTATCAGCT
>NZ_NCJB01000547.1:0-1070 GCF_002282275.1 Polynucleobacter sp. 39-46-10
ATATGGGGCACTTTGTAAACGGAACCGTCTGACTGCAACTTCCCAGCCGACTGAAACCGGCGCACCTCACCCGGAATCAAGCCCAAACAAGGTGTCCAAGCGGAACTGGAATTGGCTCGCTCTTCGGCACTTTGATCAAATAGCATTTGCTCACCCACACAAACACCTAATAAGGGTTTATCTTTGGCAGCATCAAGCAACGCCTCCAATAAGCCAGACTCTTGAAGATGCTTCATGCAATCGGGCATGGCACCCTGCCCTGGGAGCACCACCCGCTCTGCAGAGATAATTTCTTCTGGGTTGTGTGCAATGAGGATATTCGCATCTGGAGCCACATGATGAAAGGCCTGATAGACGGAACGTAGATTACCCATTCCGTAGTCAACGATCGCAATAGTTTGCGCCAATTGTTAGCCTATGTTCTGTAGTTTTTTGACAGTCTTCTAGTCAACGCTAGAAATTTTCTAGATTAGAGACTGCCCTTAGTAGAAGGAACAACACCGGAAGCACGTGGATCCAACTCTAAAGCCATGCGCAAGGCACGACCAAAGGCCTTGAACACAGTTTCAATCTGGTGGTGAGCGTTAATGCCACGTAAATTATCGATGTGCAAAGTTACTCCAGCATGGTTTACAAAACCACGGAAGAACTCAATACTAAGATCTACATCAAAGTCGCCAACACGAGCACGGGTAAATGGGACGTTGAACTCTAAGCCTGGGCGACCAGAAAAATCGATCACTACGCGAGAAAGGGTTTCATCCAAAGGCACATAAGAATGGCCATAGCGAGTGATGCCTGCTTTATCACCAACTGCCTTAGCAAATGCCTGTCCCAGAGTGATCCCTACATCCTCAACGGTATGGTGGTCATCAATATGGGTATCTCCTTTTGCGACGACTTTCAGGTCGATCATGCCGTGACGGGCAATTTGATCCAACATATGGTCTAGGAAGGGTACGCCAGAGGCCAGCTCAGCCTTACCTGTGCCATCTAAATTGATAGCAATTTGAATTTTGGTTTCCGAAGTGTTTCGGGTAACGTCGGCTTGCCGCATGCTTCAGTGCGCC
>NZ_NCJB01000123.1:0-6595 GCF_002282275.1 Polynucleobacter sp. 39-46-10
GGCCTCTTTTCAGGAGGATTTGAACCTGATCTGTAGGCAGTTAGCAACTAGATTGTACGATTGCGGTATGACTAAACATAGACTCTTGTTGGTAGACGGTTCTAGCTACCTCTATCGCGCCTTTCATGCCATGCCAGACCTCAGAAATGGGGCAGGCGACCCAACGGGGGCAATCTATGGGATGGTCAACATGATGCGCCGGGCTCGCTCGGAACTCAAGGCTGACCATATTGCCTGTGTTTTTGACGCCAAAGGCAAGACTTTCCGGGATGAAATGTACTCTGAGTACAAGGCGCACCGTTCTCCCATGCCTGAAGATTTGGTCAAACAGATTGAGCCGATCCATGCCATGGTGAAGGCCTTAGGCTGGCCAGTGCTGATGGTTTCTGGGGTTGAGGCTGATGATGTGATTGGTACCTTAGCTTGCCAGGCTACCCAAGCTGGCTGGGAAACCATTATTTCTACTGGCGATAAAGATTTAGCTCAGCTAGTCAATCTGTCAGTAACCCTAATCAACACGATGACCAATGAGAAATTAGACATCGATGGCGTGATTGCAAAATTTGGCGTACCTCCAGAGCGCATCGTAGATTACCTTTCGATTATTGGTGATGCGGTCGATAACGTGCCGGGTGTTCCGAAAGCTGGTCCTAAAACAGCTAACAAATGGTTGGCTGAGTTTGGCGACCTGGACAACTTGATGGCAAATGCTGATCAAGTGAAAGGTGTTGTTGGCGAGAATCTGCGAAACAGTTTGCAGTGGCTCCCACAAGCGCGCCAGCTTATTACCGTCAAAACGGATTGTGATTTATCTCCCCATCTGCCAGGCTTGGATGACCTGCATGCAAAACCAGAGGATGCGCCACTATTGCGTGAGTTGTTTGAGCGCTACGCATTTAAGACTTGGTTGCGTGATGTAGAGAAGCAGCTTGGTGGTGCGGCTCCTGAGACCGGTGGAGGTTTTGATTTGGCTGGAAGCCTCATCAAAAATATTGTTGAAGATAACGTAAAGGCAACAACCAAAAAGTTTGGCCCCACTGCTACAGAGGCGACAACTGCTTTATCGCAAGAAACAACTGATCTGCAAGGTGCAATTGAAAAACACTATGAATGTGTTGTCGACGAAGCAGCATTAGATCGCTGGATTAAAAAAATTGAAGGCGCCGATCTTACGGCGGTCGATACTGAGACTACTAGCTTAGATGCGCTTGTTGCAGAGCTTGTTGGTATCTCGCTTTGCGTGACTCCTGGAGAGGCTTGCTATATCCCAGTGGCGCACCGTAATGGAGAAACGCAACTGAGTCGCGAATTGGTCTTAGCGCGCATGAAGCCCTGGCTAGAAAGCGCTACCCATCTGAAAGTTGGGCAAAACCTCAAGTACGACAGCCATATTTTTGCGAACTATGACATCACCTTGCAAGGTATTGCGTTTGACACGATGCTGGAGTCTTATGTGCTTGAGTCACACATGCCACACAATATGGATAACTTAGCTGAGCGACATCTCGGCATGAAGACCATTAAGTATGAAGAGGTATGCGGTAAAGGGGTGCATCAGATTGGCTTTGATCAAGTTGATCTGAAGATCGCCACCGACTACGCGGCAGAAGATGCTGACATTACCTTACGTTTGCATCAAGTGCTATGGCCGCAAATTCAGGCAAGTCCAGGCCTTCTTTATGTTTATGAAAACATTGAGATGCCAGCAATGCGTGTATTGGGCATCATGGAGCGCAATGGTATTCGGATTGATTCAGCGCTGCTGTCCAAGCAGGGTCAAGAGGTTGGTAAGCGTCTCCTAGCTTTAGAGGCTGAGATTCACCAGCTTGCAGGGCAGCCATTCAACATTCAATCACCCAAGCAGATTGCAGAAATTTTGTTTGGACAGCTGGAGCTTCCAGTAATTAAGAAGACGCCATCGGGCGCACCATCTACTGATGAAGAAGTTTTGCAGAAGTTGGCTGAAGACTATCCTTTACCTGCGCGCATTCTTGACTACCGCAGTCTTGCTAAATTGATGTCGACCTATATCGAGAAGCTGCCCCGTATGGCAGACCCTAAAACAGGGCGCGTGCACACAAGCTTTTCTCAAGCTACTGCAGTGACTGGACGTTTGGCTTCAAGCGATCCGAACTTGCAGAATATTCCTGTGCGCACTGAAGAGGGTCGCCGTATTCGTGAGGCATTTATTCCGGCTGAAGGTTGCAAGTTGCTCTCTGCCGACTATTCCCAAATTGAATTGCGCATCATGGCGCACATTGCTGAAGATGAAAATCTACTAGCTGCATTCGCTGCAGGTAAGGATGTGCATCAAGCAACTGCCGCTGAGATTTTTGGTGTGCCGCTCGAGAGTGTCAATTCGGAGCAACGTCGCTATGCCAAGGTCATTAACTTTGGTCTGATCTACGGTATGAGTGCTTTTGGTCTAGCGGGTAACTTGGGTATCGAACGCTCGGCAGCCCAAAACTACATTGCCAAGTACTTTGATCGCTATCCAGGGGTGGCTCAATATATGGAGCGCACTCGCTTGGAGGCTAGAGAAAATGGCTATGTCGAGACAGTTTTTGGTAGACGTCTATGGCTGCCTGAGATTAAGGGTTCGAATGGTCCTCGTCGTCAAGGTGCCGAGCGGGCTGCGATTAACGCCCCCATGCAAGGAACTGCAGCTGACCTGATTAAATTGGCCATGGTTGCAGTCGAAAATTGGCTGGAAAAAGAGGGTCTCAAGACCCGTATGCTGCTCCAGGTTCACGATGAGCTGGTGTTTGACGTACCTTTGGATGAGTTGGAGCTCTTACAGGCAAAGTTACCTGACTTAATGTGCAAGGTGGCCGAACTGAAGGTTCCTTTGGTGGTTGGTATTGGGATTGGCGATAATTGGGAAGAAGCGCATTAAATCAGGAGACTAAAGATGACAACGAAAAAAGATCAGGATTCAAAAATGGTGTCTAGCGGTAGAAGGGGTTTTATGAAAGCCTCCGCCATTACTGCAACCACCATGGGGATTGGTTTTGTGGCCGCTTCAGAGCCTGTGATGGCACAAGCAATCGAAACCGATTTCACTGGCATTAAAGCGGGTGAGCAAATGATTCCGGTCGGCAGCTTTCAGATGCCGGCTTATGTTTCTCGCCCAGAAAAAGCTAAAGGAAAATTGCCGATTGTGATTGTGGCTAGTGAAATTTTTGGCGTACACGAATACATTGCCGACGTCACTAGACGCTTTGCTAAATTGGGTTACATGGCGATTGCTCCAGAATTCTTTATCCGAGCTGGCGATCCCAATACTTACGGAACTACTGCTGAGATCATGAGCAATATCGTTGCTAAGACCCCGGATTCTCAAGTCTTAAATGATTTACAGGCAGCTATTCAATGGGCTGGCAAAAATGGTGGAGACGTTAAGAAGGTTGGCGTAACTGGCTTCTGTTGGGGTGGTCGCATTACTTGGTTATCCGCCACACTTCCACAGGTACGTGCAGGTGTTGCTTGGTATGGTCGCTTGGTGGGTGAAAAGACCGAAGGCAATCCACGTCATCCAGTCGATATTGCTGCTGATCTCAAGGCCCCAGTTCTGGGCTTGTATGGTGGAGCGGATGCTGGTATTTCACTCGAAACTGTTGAGCAGATGCGTCAAGCGCTTGCGGCAGCAGCCCCGAAAAATCCAGCCGCTAAAGCCTCCCGTTTTGAAATTTATCCAGATGCACCCCATGGTTTTCATGCGGACTATCGCGCCTTATATCGCGAAGGCCCAGCGAAAGATGGTTGGGAAAAATGCATCGCCTGGTTTAAACAAAACGGGGTTGCTTAATTTTCATGTCAGTACTGCAAAGTATTTTATTAGTAACGGCGCTAGCGGGGACCGTTAGCGTTCTTGTTGCTGCTAGCTTTTCTTTGTCTTTGCTGTCGAAGATGGTTCACAGTATGGTCAGTGTGTCGGTAGGTATTTTGCTGGCCACTGCCTTGCTTCATTCTCTTCCTGAGGCATTTACGATGCCGGGCGTCAATCCTCAACTGCTATTTGCTACCTTGCTGGCAGGCCTCTTAGGATTTTTCTTGCTTGAGAAAATTGCTTTGCTGCGCCACAGCCATCATCACGAAGGCGATGGTCATGACCATCATCATGGTCACGATGCAGAGGTGGCGGGTCGCAGCGGTTGGATGATTTTAGTTGGTGATGGCCTGCACAATTTTGTTGATGGTGTGTTGATCGCTGCTGCATTCATGGCCGATTACCAAGTCGGCATCTTTACTGCGATTGCCATCATTGCTCATGAGATCCCGCAGGAGATTGGGGATTTCATCGTATTGCTGAATGCCGGATTCACTCGCACTCGTGCATTGATGTACAACCTGATTTGTGGTTTATCTGCAGTAGTGGGTGGGGTGTTGGCATATTTCTTCTTGGAGAAGGCGCATGCGGCAATGCCTTACTTGCTGGTGATTGCTGCAAGTGGTTTTATTTATATTGCCGTGAGTGATCTCATTCCGCAAATGCATCGACGCCCCCATTGGGCGGAATCCTTACGTCAAACGATTTTGATTGCTTGCGGTGTTGGCTTTGTAATCTTGCTTTCGCTGCTGCATTAAAGCGCGACTGGCCGGCTCGGGTCGGCACACCACTCACTCCAACTGCCTGCATATAGACGTGAGCCTTTAAGGCCCGCGATTTCCATTGCGAGGAGGTTATGGCAGGCAGTTACTCCAGAGCCGCATTGATGAATCACTTCAGAGGCTTTGGTTGAGCCCAGCAGACCTACAAAGTCTTTGAAAAGCTGTTCGGGTGCTTTGAAGCTTTTTCTGGAAAGATTTTCTCTGAAGCAATAATTGATCGCATTGGGGATGTGTCCGCCAACAGGATCTAAGGTTTCATTTTGACCATGGAAGCGATCATTTGCACGAGCGTCAACAACGACATTCATCTTGGCCTGAAGGTTGTGAACAACCTCCTCTACTATCACTAAGCCAACATAAGGCATTACAGGTACTGGCATTGTTGTTGGTTTCGCTTCACGCGGCAGTGTGCCAATCGGACCATTCCAGGCATCTAGGCCGCCATCTAAGACTTGGACATTGGCATGGCCAGTAGCTTTGAGCATCCACCATAAGCGACTGGCATATACAGAGCCCTGATTGTCGTAGGCAATCAATAAAGTATTGGAGTCAATGCCTAAGCGAGATTTGGTTTGTGCCCAAGCTTCAGGACTAGGCAGTGGGTGACGACCATTCTTACCCGTTTTTTCCCCGGATAAGTCATGGTCTAGGTCGACATAGAGGGCCCCAGGAATATGGCCCTCAAGATAAGATTTACGACCTGCCTGGGGATCCACTAAATCAAAGCGGCAATCACAGAGCAATACATTCTCACCACTGTTAATGATTTCTTCTAACTGATTTGCAGTAATGAGAGGCGTCATGTTGGCTTCCTGTTTAGAGCGAGTGAGTATTACTGAATTATGCGCCTTCGTAATTCATGGCGCGACGGTACCATTCATGAAAATGCTGCATGCCGTCTTCCATCGGGCTTTGATATGGCCCCACTTCATTTTGACCGCGTGCTAGTAGGGCGGCGCGACCAGCATCCATACGTTCTGCAATTTCATCATCCTCGATGCAGGTTTCCATATAGGCTGCACGCTCTGCTTCCACAAACTCACGCTCAAAGAGTGCGCTCTCTTCTGGGTAATAAAACTCGACGATATTGCGTGTTTTATTAGGGCCCATGGGATGCAATGTCGAAACGCATAAAACGCCTGGGTACCACTCCACCATGACATTGGGGTAGTAGGTAAGCCAGATGGCGCCATGGCGCGGTGTTTTGCCTTCATGGTGGCGTAATACCGCTTCATGCCACTTTTGATAAACCGGTGATCCTGGTTTCTCCAGGTTCTTGTGAATGCCAACAGTTTGTACGCTGTGCCAGTCACCGAATTCCCAACGCAAGTCTTCGCAAGAAACAAACTTACCTAAGCCTGGATGAAATGGCACAACGTGATAGTCCTCGAGGTAGACTTCAATAAAAGTCTTCCAGTTGTAATTACATTCATGAACTTCAACGTGATCGAGAACGTAACCCTCAAAATTCAGATCATCAGCGACGCCGAGTTTGGCAAGATCCGTGCGCACATCGCGCGGACCTTCAAACAAGAGTCCTTGCCAATTTTGCAGAGGTGACTTGCCTAGGTTGAGGCAGGGCTTATCTTCAAAATGGGGTGCACCCATTAGTTGACCATTTAAATCGTAGGTCCAGCGATGCAATGGGCAAACGATGTTGTCTGCTTTACCTTTGCCATTGAGCATGAGTGCTTGGCGATGACGGCAGACATTGGAAAGGAGTTCAACACCTTGGGAATTACGAACTAGCAAGCGACCCTCATTTTCTGAGGTCAATGTTTGGTAGGAGCCAATTTCAGGAACCATGAGTTCGTGACCAACATAGCCTGGGCCCTGCTTAAAAAGCAGTTCAATTTCACGCTGATAGAGATCAACGTCAAAATAGGCCGAAACCGGCAGTTGTAAATTGGACGGCGCAAGCTGCTGCGCGGTAGCCAGATTAGTCATTCTCCCCACCCCCGAAAACGTCAGCCGAAGCTAAGCG
>NZ_NCJB01000548.1:0-1066 GCF_002282275.1 Polynucleobacter sp. 39-46-10
GAGGGTTGGTCCATCTTTGCAGATGGAGATATGGTTTGTAAGGCAGACATTGCGCAATTATGGAGTTTGCGCGATGAATCAAAAGCGGTTCAGGTTATTAAGCATGACTATCAAACAAAAGCCAATAAAAAATATCTGGGCAATAAAAATGAAAACTACCCAAGGAAAAATTGGTCAAGCCTAATCCTTTGGAACTGCTCTCATCCAGATAATAAAGTGTTAACCCCTCAATTTATTCAGGCTCAGCCCGGCTCTTATCTTCACAGGTTTTCTTGGCTTCCTGATCAATTAATTGGCGAGCTTCCAATAGAGTGGAATTGGCTAGCAATTGAATATCCAGATAACCCTGAAGCAAAGTTAATTCATTACACGTTGGGAACACCTTGTTTTAAAGATTATTCCAATGAATCCATGTCAGAATGCTGGAAAGAGGCATACGAAAGAAGTAATGAAGGGTTTGATTAATAGTGAATAAGCCAACAATTTCCCAGAGCTATTTAGATGAGCAGAAGTTATTACATCAAAATCCCAATTATGGGGTTGCCTCTCTTTCATTTGCACCCATAGTCGCTGACTTTATTCGTCAGACTGGCATTCGTTCGGTATCTGACTACGGTGCAGGCAAGAAAAATCTTCTTTTAGGCCTTGCAAAAGCTGGGATAGATTCTATTGATTACTACCCATACGACCCCGCTTTTGAAGAGTATGGTCAGCCCAAAAGTGCAGACTTAGTTTGCTGTATTGATGTTTTAGAGCATATTGAGCCTGATAGATTGGAAAATGTTTTAGGTGAACTTGCGCAAATTACGCAGAATTTCGGATTTTTCTCTATACATATGGGCCCTGCGGCAAAAACATTGTGAGATGGGCGCAATGCCCATTTAATTCAAAAACCAAGCTCTTGGTGGCTTCCCAGATTGACAAAATATTTTGAAATACTTCATTTGCAATCCCATCAAATGATGGACCATGGAATTTGGGTTATTGTTCAACCCAAGGTGGAAATGACTGGCTAGATGTTTAGATTTATTTTTTTGGTTTCAGGCAAATAAATCATTGCCACTAG
>NZ_NCJB01000549.1:0-1065 GCF_002282275.1 Polynucleobacter sp. 39-46-10
TGGCTACTAAGTCTTTCAGGGTGGAATTCAATTCCATACCTTGAACATCGACCACCAAGCGATCGGGATTGCTCAGTAATTGCTGTGTGATTGGTAGCGCTTTATCGGATTCCATCGTGATCCGTGTGTAATCTTCTGCAGGCCAAATACGTACACCCAAGATCTTTGCACCCCAAGCAATCTCTGCCTCGCCAAAGAAGAGAATGAAACCTAGCATCTTTGCTGAAGTTTTAAGATGTTTTCTTCTAGAGGAGTTGATGGGTGACTTGCTCATCTCTATTGTGGCAATAGTTCTTCTATAACCGCTATTCCGTGACGGGTGTTGGCTTGCAGGCTAATATTTCTTGCGCTTTCATCTTCACCGGCGCGGAGATGAATTTCAATATCAAAAGCTGGTAGCGTGCCCTCAGCTTTACCCGGCCACTCTACCAAGCAGAAACCAGGTTCATCAAAATGCTCTGCAAAGCCAGCTTCTTGCCACTCTAGTGGATCTCTCATGCGATAGAGATCAAAGTGGTGGGCTTTAATGTTTACTGCTGACGATGGGTTGTCACTGTTGATTTCAATAGGGTAGGGCTCACACAAGGTATAGGTTGGGCTTTTGACTCGCCCTGCATATCCTAGGGCTTGTATCAGGTGGCGGGCAAAAGTGGTCTTACCCGCCCCAAGATCGCCTTCTAGGGAAATATTGAGGTGAATGCTTTGATCTGCTTGAAAAAGATGGCTGAGGCCCAAGGCAAGCTTTTGTGCCAATGCGGTCGTATCCGCTTCTTGCCTACAATATTGATTAAATAAATTCTGAGCCATTTGCCTAGTTTATTCAATTATTAAGCTACATTCTGTATTACTCATGACTTCTACCCAAATGCCGAGCGCTGTTGATCAGACCCATCTTCGTGAATGGCTGGATGAGCAGTCTCGTCAATTGGGTTTTGATGGCTTGCGCATCACTGATACCCACCTTGGATCAGCCACAGAGAGGCTGCATGAGTGGTTAGAGCAAGGTCGTCACGGGCAGATGGAGTACATGGCTAAACATGCTGATTTACGCTCTGATCCCGGCAT
>NZ_NCJB01000124.1:0-6543 GCF_002282275.1 Polynucleobacter sp. 39-46-10
CTGCTTGAGCGCTGCGGCGTGAAATACGTAGTCCACATCGCGCATGGCCGAAGCCACGCTGCGCGCATCGCGCACGTCGCCAATGTAGAACTTGAGCTTGGGATGGTTGTAGCGCTTGCGCATGTCATCCTGCTTTTTTTCATCGCGGCTGAAAATGCGGATTTCATGTAAACCGGAGTTTAAAAACCGGCGAAGCATAGCATTGCCAAAAGAGCCCGTCCCGCCAGTAATTAACAAGACGCCGGACAATGTGTCGTTTTTCTTTTGACTCATAGCATTTTTCTATAACTTGGATAACCGACACGAGCGAACTCATACGCCATTCGTCTAGGCATCTTTGAGAGAGTCGCACTTTCTGCATGATGAGCACGCAAAACAGGGTCAAATAAAAGAACTCCAGAGGAAGAATGTATTTGATCCGAAAAATAAGCTTCTTCACCATACAGGAAATGAGGGTAATTCAACGACGTAAATTTCGCAAAAAATGCTCTCGTCAAGACATAACAAGCACCGATGCCCATATGAATTTCACATCGGCTAGCTGGCTGTGGTGGCGATGACTTTACAGGCCTAATAACTCGAAGAATGGCAAGCAATAACCACGCAAAATAATAGTGTAAAAAATAAATATCAAGCTGTAGACGCCACCACCACCCCATCTTATTCATGACATGAGGGTTCTGGTGAACGCCATCTTTGGTGATGACATCAGGGCACACTGCGTAAACATTTCCACCATAATTCGCGCGGCAAAGCTCCTGGCAAAATGATGGCTCAAAGGTCAGATCGTTGTTACCGATGACCACGTAACTATAAATATCAAGCGCGGCATTTTGAAGGCCATAATTTAATCCGCCGAAATATCCCAGATTTTTCGAGGCGCGCAGACACTTGATCCATGAATGTTTTTCAGCAAACTCCGAAAGAGCGAGCGAATCCTCTTCATCCGTTGAATTATCAACAACAATGCAATCAATCGAAAATTGAGAATCTCTGCCCGACTGCCGAACCAATGAATCACACAGTTTTTTACTGTAACTAAAATTGTTAAAATTCACGCAGATAAAAGCTATTTTTGGAGTTTTCATTAGCGAACCCCAGAAGCAATATGAATCAATTTCGAACTCACGTCACACCCCTCACCTGTAATCGCCGCCTACCACAACGTACATCCGCAGCAAACGGAATGATACCCATCATCAACATGAAATCGAATGACCCGAGATATGGGTTTGTAGCTGCACCAAACATCAAAAAAATCGCACCGCTGAACATGGCCTTTACCTCGATTGAGTAATTCATATGGCTGCATCTTGCATTGCATCCTATCCTCCATATCTCAGAAAAAAACAAAACCGCAAACAAGGCCACTCCAACAATCCCAAAATTAAAAAGTAGCTGCAAATATGTCAGCTCATAAACCCAAGGTGCATCATCGCTCCTGATTACGTCTGTAGTACCGCCTATCCCAGACCCAAAGAATGGGTTGCTCAAGAATGCCGAAAAAAGAGACGCCGCCTGAGATGTTCTAGCCCCTCCGTCGTCCTCAAACAGCCCCGTAAATCTTTCTACAAAATCATCAACGTACAGATACCCGTTTAAAAACAAATAAACCAGAAACGTCGCCACACCAAGAACAACGATCAACCATAATTTAACAATTCGCCTAATTATGAATTTTTTTTCAGCAAATATTTTTGCGGTGAAAATCAAGAACACTGGCGCCAAGAATATTGCAACCTGCAGCGCACGCCGCCCGCTCAGCATCGCCGCGAGCAACGTACAAAGCAATGCAAAAACCGATCGAATATTCATTTTTTCTCTTTTATTGGCAACAACGTAGTAGAGCAAGTAGCCAGCAATAAAAAATAGCGAACCTACATTGTGAGACGTCACCTGCAGGTAGCCTTCATGCAATCCGACCCGCAATGAATTTTCTTCCAAAAAAGTTTCTGAGTAAAAATAACCCACACCAATTTCTTGCAAAATTCCGAGGGAAATAATCACCAAAATACAGATTGCAGCTAGCTCGACTATTCCGTTGATGTATTTTCCATAATTAAAATCAGCCAGAGATGTCCAAAGCAGCGCGATGACAATCGGGAAGATAACTCCCAGACGCAACCCATCAATGATTGCCTGATCTGGATTACCATACAGCACCCCAACAGAAAGCGCCAATGCATTGATGGCCGCAAACATGGAAAAGAATAAAATTGGCCGCGCCATTCCTACCGAGGACTTTTTGGAAAAAAGGTCAACCAACGGCAGGGCTAGCAATAGCAATAATATAGGAAGCTTTTGCAACCCATACGCTCTGGGCACAATAAAGGCGCCGCCAATAAGCAATATTCCAAATAGTACGCAGAGCGCTCGATTAATGGTCATCGCTTTCATGCACATCCCTGATCTGCCAATTAAAATCGAGGTCAAAACTTACTGGCATATTTACCATCCCTTGACCTAAAACAGTCCGCGACCCCTCTTCCAATCATTTTTAGATTAACGTATCTTTGAGGGTCAAAGATTGCGATTTCAACAATGCCCCAGATTGAAATTATGGTTTTTTTAATCAAGAAAACAGGATTTCTCGACCAGAACCCCGCCACTAAATACAGATGGTTTCTGTACATGTAGTATCGCCGCAAGGGCGAATGCAATATATAGCGATAGTTATATCCCATCAGGTTAACAACTCTTATTTCGCCCAGCCTATGGTGAAGGTTTGCCGAACCACACTTGACTATTTTGTAGCCTGCGTTTCGGACGCGCAGGCTGAATTCAAAATCCACTGAATCTATAAAATAGCGCTCGTTATAGTCTCCAACAGATTGGAGGCAGTTCACCTTCACCAAAGTACCAGATGTTATGGCGCTCGTTACGACTTTATCTTTATTTCCTTTCTCGATCCCATCTGCAGCCAACGAGGGACATATCACGGCCGCATCTTGAAATTTCTCTGCGCTCATCAACATCTCTGAAACCATGTGCGGCGCTGCAATGCTATCTTGATCCATCGTCAATATCCAATCAAAATGCTCGTTGCGCGCTATTGACACCCCGATATTCAGAGCGACTCCTATTCCCATGTTGTCGTGAAGATAAACCGGTGCAATCCCCAAGGTGGCTTCTAATTTCTGGATGCAGCTGCGCGTCTCAGGTCCCGATGCATTGTCGACAATCACTACTTTGCCAACTTGGCCCACAAGAGCATTTACCGTCTTGATCAACGCAACTCCGTCATTAAAGCTAACGACTACAGCCAGTACGGATTTCAGCATTGAATTTTCATTTGCGAGTATTTTTGTTGACGGGAGGAAAATTGCACTTCATTCCTAACAGACTACCGAAATACCTCTCAACACCTTAACTGCGAAAAATCCCGACCGCGTAGAACAGGCTACCAGCGGTTTTTTTCGATGCCGGCAATGGGGAGAGTACCAGTGTTTGGGACGATTTTTGGAGTTGGAACCAGTGTTTTAGTGGCCCGTTAAGGCTGCAGCTATTCCGAGATTCACCCTTGCGATTCAATTCTTACTTGTCCGTTCTTAACAGCCAATCCAGCCGCGTCTAGTCCACCATTGTCGAAATCGATTATTTGATCTACACTCTCTCCAACGGCTTTTATTAACTTTATCAATATCATGATGAAAACAAATAATTATCGATGAGATAGAATTCATATCCGATTAGATTTTTTCCGGAATAACTCTTTTCACTAGCAACAACAATGCAACCCAATCAAAGAAAGCCCGAGTAGTCCAAGCCACCGCAGCCCCTATCAGACCGGCATGTTTAAGACAGAAAAATAG
The DNA here is from genome assembly GCF_002282275.1 of Polynucleobacter sp. 39-46-10. Lineage (NCBI taxonomy): Bacteria > Pseudomonadati > Pseudomonadota > Betaproteobacteria > Burkholderiales > Burkholderiaceae > Polynucleobacter > Polynucleobacter sp. 39-46-10. The sequence goes on from NZ_NCJB01000124.1 coordinate 3,813, forward strand.
CAGCGGGATGTAAAATAGCAACTCAAATATATGCAACCTGGCCGTTGTACGGGCATCACCTTTCGCTTGAATGGTCGCGAAAGGTACATATGCAATTCCATTCAGCATTAAGCCCAAGGCCATAACGACAACAATTCGCCATGAGTGTTCAGCAAAGTCATGGCCAAGCCAGAGAGTCATGCCCCACTTTGATCCTAGAGCGATGACTACGCAGGTCGGCACTAGCACGGCAGTGATGATCTTGAGACAGTTTTTATACAGACGCTTGGCTTCATCATTATCAGTGTTGATGATTGCGGCCAGTCGCGGAAACAGGGCTGCGGTTAATGCACCCGGCAGCACCAGTACACGAAGTAACACTTCAAAAGGCACAGTGTAATAAGCGACGACACTGGCGCCAAGCACTGCCGAGATTATAAATCGATCAGCAGTTACCATTAGTGGGCCGATGATATTTGAAACGGTCATCCAAATGCCAAATGAAAGCAGGCTGCGCATGTTTTCGTTGTTAAACCGAGCCGATGCCCAGCCAGCAGGCAGTTTTTGGTGGACTAGCCACAGATGTGCGAGCAGCACGATGGCGCGCGCCGCGATCAGACCGGCCACCATCCAAGCTAGCGAGTTGCCGACAAACATGACGCTGAGTGCGGGCAGGCCAAAGTTTGCGGCTCCGAGGCCCATACGCAGCAAATTAACGACCTTGAAGTCCTCGTACGCTTCCAGTACGCCACGCAGGCCGGTGGTCACGGTGGTCAGTGGAATACCTATCGCCGCAATAAGCAGCGCCTGATGGGTGCTAGATTGCAGCGGGACGCTGACTTTAAGCCAATGCAGGGCCAACTGGTTAGCCAAGGCCGCGAGAATGAGCCCGCCCAGCACGCCCATGCCGGCAGTAAACCACAAGCCGGTCTTAACCAAACTTGGCAATTGCGCATGGAAACCCGCTGAACGCGCGGCGGCAACTTGTTGGGTGAGCGCGCGCCCCAAGCCAAAGTCGAAGAGACTGAAATAACCGATTAGCGCCCAAACGAGGGTAAGAACCCCGAATGCCTCAACGCCGGTCATCCTGATCAGATAGGGGATGGTCACTGCGCCGAGCAACAGAGGCAGCCCCGCACCTGCTAGATTCCAAAGCGTATTGCGTCTTAAGGACATTCAGAGGCTCTCTGATTTTTAGGCACGGCGACACTGCGCACTGTCATGCGCTCGTAACGGTACATGCTTCGCAGACGAGCTTGATAAAATCATTGCCAGCCCCTGTTGCCAGCGGCTGGATATTTAGTCGGCGCGCCATGGTGATATCCAGCCTATTGATAACTGAGCCGCGCCGCTGAATTCGATAAGACTCCGCAGCCGTTTCGACCCCGTTGTCCGCCATCGACTTTATCGAAAAGCCCGATTCTGCCAGCAGTTGCATCAATTTCTGCTCGGAAGGAATGGACAGATGCCGCGGCGCCTCAAGGCCACGCCAGTTGGGCCCGAAATGATGGCGCAAGGCACTAAGCGAATTCGGCAAGGAGAGCAACAGCACACCGCCGGGCTTGATTGCAGTTTTCAATTTCACCAGCAAGTCGCGAGGGTCATGCACGTGCTCAAGGACGTGCGAGCACATGATGCAGTCGAACTGCTGCTCGTACTGCGTCAGTAGTTCATACGTACCTTCCAGGATATTCAAGCCGGTTCGTTGAGCTGCACGAACCGCAGCCGGGTCGATTTCGAGCCCCATCGCGTCCCAGCCCAGTTGCCGAGCCACACCCACGGTCTGACCAGCGCCGCAGCCTACATCCATGAATCGGCCTTTCGGACGGTTCGCCAACGATATCCAGCCGAAAGGCACGCCCACCCGTTTCCCAATCGGCGCGAGGACACCGTTCAGTAATTTTGGCAAATGTAGCCGCGGTTCGATGTCGGCGTTCAACCTGTGGCTCCACCACTCGTTTTTCATCCGATCCTTAATCATATTAAGAAAAGAAAAGGACTCAGCTGAGCTGTGGGTATAGTACTTCGCGTAGGCAGTACCGATCGTTGAGCGCGTCGGGCGCGGATCGAGATAAAGCGACTGGCAATTTGCACAGTCCCAATAATCCCACTTGCCAGGAGCGCAGAAAAAAGACCAGTCCTGAACGTCCTTGTAAGCGAGGGTGCGTTGGTCCGAGCCGCAATACGGGCATGCCTCAACCCGCTCAAGACCTTCTTCCGGCCATGCCTGATCAAGTGGTGAACTCATAAAAAATCAGCGGTCGCTTCCATGAGCGCCACTCCATTTCGGTCTTTGGCAGAAAGTTGTGGGGCATCGATGCCGTGCGAATGCAACTGCCAATCGATTTCAATTGCTGCATCATTCCACGCAATGCACCGCTCATACTCAGGCGCGTAGTAATCCGTGGTCTTGTACAGAAAATCCGCCGAATCACTCAGCACCACAAACCCGTGCGCAAAGCCTGGGGGCACCCAAAACTGTTTGTTGTTTTCTTCGGTTAATTCGATGCCTTCCCATCTGCCAAAGGTAGGCGACCCCTTGCGAATATCCACAGCCACATCAAATACGGCACCGCGTACCACCCGCACCAGCTTGCCTTGGGGCTGCTGGACCTGGTAGTGCAAGCCACGCAGCACGCCTTTGGCACTACGACTATGGTTGTCTTGCACGAAGTTCACGTCAAGGCCGGTGGCTTCGTTAAAAGCTTTCTGGTTGAAGCTCTCAAAGAAGAAGCCACGCGCATCGCCGAAC
>NZ_NCJB01000001.1:0-64665 GCF_002282275.1 Polynucleobacter sp. 39-46-10
ATTGGATTGGCTATCTGCTTAATGCCTGCAACTTTCCTTGGCATTTGGGCTGGAACACACGTTCATACTAAGTTAAACAAGATGGCCATGCAGGTAGCTTATGGCACCATTTTACTTTTTTCGGGAACTGCTTTATTGGTGCGCCAGTTATTTTGATATGCTTTACGACAGCCATGATTAAAAGTTCAGGATACTCTTCAGAAGTATCCTGAACTAATCATTATTGGGCCTGGATATTGCGAGCCTTTAGAACTTTTCCCCAGTTGGCTGCTTCATTTTTAATTTGAATATCTAGTTGCTCCTTAGGAGTATTCGTAATTGCCGTGAGTCCGTTGATTTCGAGACTTTTAAGCATTGCATCTGATCCCAACGCCTTTTGAGTTGCTAAATAGATCTTTTCTTGAATGGCCTTCGGAGTGCCAGTTGGTGCAGCTAGCGCATACCAGCCCAAATTAACAAATCCTGGAATGGCTGCTTCTGCAACAGTGGGAACATCTGGTAATTGTGGAACTCTTTTACTGCTGGTAATGGCTAGAGCTTTAATCTTTCCAGCCTTTGCAAAGCCTGCCGCCGCCGGAAGGTTACCAACCATAAAGTCGATTTGCCCTGAAACCAAATCATTTAGAGCTGGCGCCTCACCTTTGTAAGGCACATGGGTAGCGGTAATTCCCGCTGAGTAAATGAAATTTTCTCCTGCCATGTGAACTTGACTACCAATTCCAGCGGAGCCAAAAGTCAGTTCTTTAGTTTTTGCTAGGGCGATCAACTCTTTTAAGTTGCTTACAGGGAGGTTAGGATTAACTGATACCAGCATTGGGCCGCCAGCCACTGCTGAAACATAAGTCAGGTCGGTAGCGTAATTTAAAGGAAGTTTTTTATATAAAAAAGGATTGACGGTCATCATGCTGCCTGAGGCCAGCAATAAGGTGTAACCATTGGGAGGTGCGTTCGCAACGACTTCGGCGCCAATATTGCCTCCAGCACCACCTTTGTTTTCTACAATGACATTTTGACCAAGAATAGTAGTCATCTGCTGGGCCAAAATTCTTCCAAGAATATCGGTAGTGCCACCAGGAGCAAAGGGAATAATTAATTTAATGGGTTTATCTGGCCAGCTCTGAGCGAGCGCAATTGAAGGGGTGGCAATGCACGTCAGCGCTCCAAGGCCAATGATTGCGCATCTAATCAAGCTAGTTATTTTTGTACTAAACATCTTGCTCCTCCAGTTTTATTAGTGTATTTACTTTGCCGATCATTTTGTTAGATCAATGCTATTTACAAGCGGTAAGCATAATTTCTATCAAAAAAATTGCAGGTTATCTAAATCATCTATATGATATGGATATATCTTTATATTGTCCTCTGAGCGCATTTTTAGTCAACTCCTATTAACCCTAAGTTCTTCAAATAACTTCCCATTTAAATCCAAACTATATGATGCTCAAGGCCCGTTCATTGCTGCAGTGCAAAATATTAAATTATTTTCTTATGAAAATTATGAGTATTTGAAATGAATTTAACCTACGAAAAGATGGTTCAATTAGCAGCAAATGGTTTAAAGGCTGCAGGCATCGGTGAAAAGGCGGCTTTTGAAACGGCTCAATTTTTAGCGCTCGCTGAATTGGATGGTCTAGCCTCACATGGATTGGCTCGAGTTTCACAATACGCAGGTCATGCAAAAAATAGACGGGTTGAGTTGGCTCCCAAAATAAAGGTTCGCCCCTACAAGTCCTCTGCAGCGTTGGTTGATGCCTGCGATGGCTTAGCTTTTCCAGCCCTGCGGTTTGCAACAGATTTGTCGGTTAACCTTGCCTCAAAGAGCGGTCTAGGTCTTGTGGCGGTTGCAAACAGCCATCACTTTGGTGTAGCTGGTCATTTTGCTGAAGCTGCCGCACGTGCTGGCTATATTTCTTTAGTGTTTGGTAATACTCCAGCTGCTATGCCAATGGTTGGTGGCCACAAGGCAATGTTGGGCACGAATCCTCTGGCCGCCGCATTTCCTATAGCCAATCATAATCCTTTAGTAATTGACATGTCCTTATCCGCGGTTGCGCGCGGCAAATTATTGGTTGCTGCAAAAAACGGAGAATCTATTCCTGAGGGCTGGGCATTAACAGCGGACGGAAGGCCAACAACAGATCCGCAAGAGGGATTAAAGGGCTTAATGGTTCCATTAGGCGGAGATAAAGGCGCATTGCTGGCATTGATTATTGAATTGTTGGTGGTGGGTTTATCTGGAAGTAGGTTCTCATACGAAGCTGACTCTTTTTTTGATGCCAAAGGGAATCGTCCACGTATTGGCCAGCTGCTAATCACCATCGATCCAGGCTTAGCTGGCGGTCAAATTTTTTCAAATAGGATGCAAGACTTTTTAAAAGCGTTAGCAGCCGATACCGGTACCCGTTTGCCGGGACAGCGGCGCTTTAAACAAAGGGCCACAGGATTTAAAGAGGGTGTAAATGTTTCTGATGTAGTTGTAGAGGAAATTCAGGCTGGCATCCGTCAGTCATGGAGTGGATAGTGTTTAAACAGAATTATTAAGGAGAAAGAAATGATTCATTTTGTCGTGCATGAACCAGGGGACGTTGTTGGCGTTGTTGTGGTGGAAGGCGTTAAAGCCGGTACCGATTTGATAGGCTGGGTAATGGATGGTGATAGCACTGTCAATATCAAGTCTGAAAGCGATATTCCAATTGGCCACAAGATTGCTCTACAAGATATGAAGACTGGGGACACCATTGTTAAGTATGGCGTTGATATTGGTAAGGTTGTTGCTCCGATTAAAAAGGGTGAGCATACCCATGTGCAAAATGTCAAAACTAAGCGTTGGTAACCGATAAGATTGTTTATTACGATATTAAGAGAGATAGAAAATGATTAATTTAAAAGAAGCAACTTTTATGGGCTACCGCCGTGAAAATGGTCGCATGGGTATTCGAAACCATGTCGTCATTTTGCCCTTGGACGATTTATCAAATGCATCATGTGAAGCCGTTGCCAATAATATTAAAGGCACGATTGCCATTCCCCATCCCTATGGACGCCTCCAGTTTGGCGCAGACTTAGAACTTCACTTTAGAACCTTGATTGGTGCCGGTTGCAATCCAAACGTAGCTGGAGTGGTAGTGATTGGTATTGAGCCACAGTGGACAAAAATTGTGGTTGATGGAATTAAGGCGTCTGGCAAACCGGTAGAAGGTTTCTGGATTGAAGGTAATGGCGATACAGCAACTATTGCCAGTGCCAGTAAGGCCGCTTACTCTATGATGAAGCACGCCTCTAAACAGCAACGTGTTTCTGCTCCACTATCCGAGTTATGGGTTTCTACCAAGTGTGGTGAGTCTGATACTACTTCTGGTTGCGCATCAAATCCAACGGTTGGTAATGTATTTGATAAGCTGTATGAAATCGGCTCTACATTGGTCTTTGGCGAAACTACTGAGTTAACTGGTGGCGAGCATTTGGTTGAAGCGCGTTGTCGTACTCCAGAGGTGAAGAAAAAATTCCGTGAAATGTTTGATCGCTACCAAGATGTAATCGATAAAAACAAAACCAGTGATTTATCTGATTCTCAACCCACCAAAGGGAATATTGCTGGCGGCCTAACCACGATTGAAGAAAAGGCTCTCGGTAATATCCAGAAGATTGGCAAGAAATGCGTTGTGGATGGTGTGTTAGACAAGGCTGAGACCCCGATTATTCCTGGTTTGCACTTTATGGACTCATCTTCAGCTGCTGCTGAAATGGTTACGCTTTGTGCAGCCGCTGGTTTTGCAGCCCATCTCTTCCCAACTGGACAGGGTAATGTGATTGGCAATCCAATTCTTCCGGTGATTAAGTTATGTGCAAATCCAAAAACAGTGCGGACAATGTCTGAGCATATCGACGTAGATGTTTCTGGTATTTTGCGCCGTGAAGAGAACCTGGATACAGCAGGTGAGAAGCTTCTCGATGCTCTTCTGAGAACTGCAAATGGGGAATTAACGGCGGCTGAGATTTTGGGCCATCGTGAGTTTGTAATGACCCGTCTGTACGAGTCTGCTTAAGTCTTAAAAGATGAAGTCCCTGACCGCTTATCAAGAAGTTAAGCAAAAGATCACAGAAGATCTGGTCAGGGGCCGTTATCTTATGGGGCGGGCTTTACCTGCTGAAAAGGATTTAGCTAAAGAACTAGATGTATCCATAGGAACTTTGCGCAAAGCGGTAGATGAGTTGGTCGCAGAGGGAATTGTTGTTCGCCGTCAAGGTAGAGGAACCTATGTAGCTGAACATGATGCAAAACGCCTACTGTATTATTTTTTCCATGTAGTGCGTTGGGATGCTGATAAAAAAACATATCCTCGTGTTGAAACAGCCTCTTTTAAAGCATCACAAGCAAGTGAGGAAGAGTCTCTTAAGTTAAGCGTTAAAGAGGGGGCCCCCGTTTGGCGAATCGTTACCCGCCTCTATTTAGAGGATGAATGCGTGATAATTGATCACATTACTTTAGATAAGAAGCGTTTTAAGAATCTTACCCGTTCTGATTTTGACAGGCGAGAAGGCAGTATTTATCAGCTTTATCAAGTCCGGTACGGTCAGTCGGTAGTTAAAACAAATGAGAGATTACGTGCAGGTTTGGCTGGAAAGCAAATGTCGGCTTGGCTAAAGTTAAAGCCAGAGTCTCCCGTGCTTCATATACGTAGAGTAGCTTTAGATATTCAAGATGAGCCGATTGAATGGCGTATTTCTACGCTTAATACTTCTCATCATGAATACTTCAATGAGTTAATTGCTTAGTCTTTATGTTCTTTAATTCTTTAGCCCAATTGACCAGGTTTTCACTGAGATTCTGTATTTCATGATCCCAGCTTAAGAGGTTTGGAAAGTATGGTCTTAATTCTTCTCCAATTCCGCAGCCCCATAACTGAAGATTAGGCTGTTGCTCACACCAAGCGATGGCTTGTAAAAGATGATTCTTCAAAAATTCTTCCCCATTTGCCTCAATAGTGGCCCGATCCATTGGACAGCCATCAGAAAATAGAATCAGCGTCTTGTGGACATATTGGTTATCACTACTATTTTGTAAGCGTTCAGTCGCCCAAATGAGAGCCTCGCCATCAACACTCTCTGCATAAATTTCAGGACGCAATAAAGCGGCTATGCCAGCTCTGGATCTTCTCCAGCTGGTGTCAAAGTCTTTAAAAATCCAATGAGCTCGTTCATTGAGGCGACCAGGGTTTGGGGGTTGCCCATTTTTACACCACTCTTTAAAGGGCCTTCCGCCTTGCCATGCACTGGTACTGTACCCAAGCACTTCCGTTTTGATACCAGCCTGATCCAATATTCTCACCAAAGAATCTACGCAGCTTGCAATTTTGACGCGTTGCTCTTTCATGGACCCAGAGCAGTCGATCAGAAGCGTTATTCTGGTGTTGATTTTGCTGCTTGTTGCAAGTTGCTTGTATAGAGGTGATTGGAGCGGGGAGGTCGCGGCACGCGTAAGATAACGACGATCTAGCAATCCCTCTGCTTCAGTGGTTTGCCAGCGTCTTGGTAGTTGGCTGGAAAAGATTTGCTGATAGATTCTAATAAGCTTGGCCCAAGGAATATTTTGCTTCGCAATTTCATGATTTAACTCATCTTGATAGATCGCTAATTGAGCCGACCGAATTTTTTTCTTAGCCTCGTCTTCAGTGTCATAGCTAGAGTTATAGATATGATATTTTTCTAGTGATTTTTTCAGTAGATAATGCTGCTCATTTGAGTGATTTGCTGGACTCTTTAAATCGACTGCAATTTTCTCAGCATGGGGAGGCACCCATTTAATTTTGAGATGAGTAGCACTTTGATTTTTACGTTTAGTGCGGATACTAGGATTATTGCGATATTCATCAGCAATCAATCCAGAAGCTAGCTTAATGATCTCGTAGGCTATCTGTGCATACGCTTCTTGATCATTGCGATTTACTTTGAGTTTGGCTAAAATCGGACCCATACTTTCAGCTATACCGGCTCTCGTAGCTTCTACGATATCTTGCATAAGCTGTGGCACCGGTTGACTGTTGAGTTTCATCCATACGGTAGAAAAGATGGTGACTAGTAGCAGGCCAATGCTTCCTTCAACACCATCACTAGCAATAAATTGCTGCATCCAAGCTATAAATTGAATCTGAGTATTTTGGCGGCATCCCTTAAGCTCCTCAGTACAGTTACTTTCAACGCGAATCTGTTCTAAAACCTCAAATATCAAAGATTCAATCATTCCTTCTGGGGCGAGTGAAGCATGTAAGCTTGCATCTGAATTGCGCATACGCAATCCAATGCCATCCAATATGCCCCGAGGGTAAGCCCATGATGCTTTTAGGTTCTCAAGATTGAGGTGTGGAGCGATTGACTCGAGCGGTACTGAATTGTGAAAGAGTTGCCAATCCCGAATCTGTACACTTTTTTCCCTAGACAATGATCTAATCATTGCCCCATATTGCTGCTGTTGCTCGAAGTCTTGATGGGTTTGGGTTTGCAAGATAAGCTTGATTACGCCAGTTTTATTTATTGCTTATTTCAAGCTCGCTGGCAAAGCAGCGTTGGTAGTATTCAGCCACTAAGGTTTTTTCCTCTGATTCACATTTATTTAAAAATGCAAGAGTGAACGCAATCTGCAAGTCTTTAAAGATGCGCCAGTTTTCTCCCCAGGTAATGAGAGTTCTTGTCGACATTAATGTAGAAATATCACCTGCAGCAAAACCATTTCTAGTTAGATTGGCAAGGCCAATCATTGCTATTGCCTGGGTCTCGGAAAGTTCGGGTACTTTAGCGAGCAAAATCTTTTGCTCTTCCTGTGGCTCTAGGTAGTTCAATGCTGCAACGATGTCCCAGCGATCCATTTGACCGTGATTTAGTAATTGTGTGCCTTGGTATAGGCCATTCCAGTTGCCTAGTCCAACGGTATTGCTGGTAGCAAAGATTCGAAAGGCAGGATTGGGATTAATCACTCTGTTTTGGTCGAGCAGGGTGAGGCGGCCTTCTCGCTCTAGCATTCTCTGAATAACAAACATTACATCTGGCTGGCCCGCATCATATTCATCGAGGATGAGTGCAATGGGGCGTTGCAAACTCCATGGAATGAGCCCCTCTTGAAAGCGGGTAATTTGCTTGCCATCTTCTAATGCGATCAGATCCTTTCCGATGAGATCCATTCGTGTGATTTGCCCATCTAAATTAATGCGTAAGCAGGGCCAATTTAAGCGAGCTGCCACTTGTTCGATATGGGTGGATTTGCCTGTGCCATGCATTCCTTGGAGCATGACTCTGCGATTAAATGCAAATCCCGCTAATATGGCTAGGGTGGCTTGCGGATTTAACTGATAAGCAGAATCAATAGCTGGAACTAGCTCAGATGGCTTATCGAAGGCTGGGATTTTAAAGTCCGCAAATGCCTGGCACTCGGGAAAGGCTTGGTGTAAGGAAACCTCTTTTTGGGGGGCTAAACCCAATAAATCGATCGGAGCGCTACTTTCAGCCATGTTCTTGCCTTTAGAAGTCTTAATATGTTGTCAAATATATTCCATATTCGGGTTTATATGCTTGACTTGGGTAAATTTTAGCGATTATTATTTGGATTGTAGAACAAATTGTTCCGTTTAATTGAATACCTAGGAGAGCTTTATGTCTAAATCTGGCACTAATTTACCTACCGGTCCACAAAAAATGACCCCTTCCGAAGCCTTCGTGGAGACTATGGTCGCCAATAAGGTGAAGGATATTTTTGGAATCATGGGTTCTGCGTTCATGGATGCCATGGATATTTTTGCCCCAGCTGGAATTCGATTGATTCCAGTGGTTCATGAGCAAGGTGCTGCTCATATGGCCGATGGTTATGCTCGGGTTAGTGGAAACCATGGTGTAGTGATTGGTCAGAATGGCCCTGGTATTAGTAACTGTGTGACAGCGATTGCAGCTGCCTATTGGGCGCATAGCCCTGTAGTGATCATTACACCAGAAACTGGAACTATGGGCATGGGTTTAGGTGGCTTCCAAGAGGCTAACCAACTTCCGATGTTTGAGGAGTTTACAAAGTATCAAGGTCACGTGAATAATCCAAAACGGATGGCTGAATTTACCGGCCGTTGTTTTGATCGCGCTTTATCTGAGATGGGCCCAACCCAATTAAATATTCCACGTGATTATTTCTATGGTGAGATTGAAGTGGAAATCCCACAGCCAAACAGACTGGATCGCGGTCCTGGCGGTGAGAAGAGTTTGGATGAAGCTGCTGAGCTATTGGCAAATGCAAAATTCCCAGTGATTATTTCAGGTGGTGGTGTGGTCATGGGCGATGCTGTTGAAGAGTGTAAAGCGTTTGCAGAGCGCCTTGGTGCGCCGGTTGTCAATAGCTACTTGCATAACGACTCATTCCCAGCGAGTCATCCATTATGGTGTGGTCCATTGGGTTATCAAGGTTCAAAGGCTGCGATGAAGTTAATGGCCCAGGCTGACGTAGTAGTCGCCTTAGGTTCACGTCTTGGACCATTCGGAACATTGCCACAGCATGGTATGGATTACTGGCCAAAGAATGCTAAGATCATTCAGATCGATGCCGATAACAAGATGTTGGGATTGGTTAAGAAAATCTCTGTAGGAATTTGTGGCGATGCCAAGGCTGCAGCGGTTGCATTAACTAAGCGTCTCGAAGGCAAGAAATTGGCCTGTGACACTACGAAAGCAGAGCGAGCTCAAATAATCGCCTCAGAAAAAGCGGCGTGGGAAAAAGAGCTTGACGAGTGGACCCATGAAAAAGATGCATTCAGTCTCGATATGATTGAAGAGCAGAAGAAAGAAGTAACACCAACAGGTGGCCATTACTTGCATCCACGTCAAGTGTTGCGTGAGCTTGAGAAAGCAATGCCTGCTGATGTCATGGTGTCAACCGATATCGGCAACATCAACTCTGTTGCTAACAGCTACCTTCGCTTCGAAAAGCCACGCAGTTTCTTTGCGCCAATGAGTTTTGGTAATTGCGGGTATGCATTGCCAACGATTATTGGGGCTAAAGCAGCAGCGCTGAATCGTCCTGCGATTGCCTACGCTGGTGACGGCGCATGGGCTATGAGTATGGTTGAGATTCTGACTGCAGTTCGCCACGATATCCCTGTTACTGCGATTGTGTTCCACAACCGTCAGTGGGGTGCTGAGAAAAAGAACCAGGTCGACTTCTATAACCGCCGCTTTGTAGCAGGTGAATTAGAAAGCCCTAGCTTCGCAGGGATTGCCCAATCGATGGGGGCTGAAGGTATTGTGGTTGACCAACTTGATCAGGTTGGTCCAGCACTGAAGAAGGCCATTGATATGCAAATGAAGGAAGGCAAGACTTGTGTGATCGAGATTATGTGTACTCGTGAACTCGGTGACCCATTCCGCCGTGATGCGCTTGCTAAGCCAATTCGCTTCTTGGATAAGTATAAAGATTACGTGTAATTATTCACAGCCACATTGAAAAGGTCCGCTTAAGCCGGACCTTTTCTTTTTTTCATGTCAGATTGAATTGAGCTTGAAATTGCAACGGCATTTTCCTGAAATGCAACCATTGCATAGGTGACGAATTTGGTTTTTCTCCAGCAAACTGCAGCAGTTCTTGTTAGTAGGTCACCTTTAATTTTTCTTGAGCTTAATTTTCTATCTTTGGCTATAGCAATTGGGCTTCCTAACGCTAAAAACTCTCCAGTCTTGGCAATCTCTAGTAGATCCCCCATAGTTGATGTCTCCATACGAAAGTTAAGGAGGGCGCCCTCCATGCGAGCCTGAGCATCAATTTTTTGACGCATCAAAAATTGTCTATTTAGAGCCGCTAAATCATATGCAACAAGGGTTTTAAGAGTTAGGTTCCGGGGTAGTTTCTCAATTACATGTGGAGCCCCAATCGCCGAGAATTGTTCTGTAATGAGGCGAACCCAGTGGAGATCTGCAAATTGATAGTCCTCTGGAAGAATGGCGATATCAATAGCACCCTCCATAAGCCCTCTCAATACTTTTTCGGCAGGCAATTCTTGGAGTTCAATATTGAGGCTTGGATTTGCTTTAAGCATCGCCATACAAGTAGGCAGGGCAATTATTTTTGAGTATGTATTAGTGGCACCTACACGCAAGGTGCCAACAATATTTTGGTTGTCATTGACGCTTTGTAAAAGCGCTTCTTCTATCTGCCCCAGTAATGGCTCTACTTTTTGTAGCAACCCATTTCCAAGGTTAGTCAAAACCAATCTGCGCCCCTTCTTTTCAAAAAGTGGTAGGTCAAGATAGCTTGCTAGCTCTTTCATCTGTTGAGAGAGAGCAGATTGCGTGATGTTGAGACTTTCGGAAGCTTTGACAAAGCTTTCAGCTCTAGAAACGGTGAGAAAGCTGCGCAGCAATCTCAAATCAATTTGTTTTACATTCATAAGAATTGCTTATATGTTAGTTAATTAAATATAAATATACATTATATGAATGGTCAGTTAGAGTGAAAATTCCTCCTACCTAACAGAGATCTGACGCTATGAATAAACCGGCAATGAAAGGTTTTAAGTTTTTTCTGGCTAGCTTGGGATTGCTGCTGCTTTCAAGCAATGTATTGGCAGATATATACCCAAATAAGCCAATTAAATTAATCGTTCCTTTCCCCCCTGGAGGGCCAACAGATATTGTTGCTAGACCCTTATCAGTGCTCTTGGGAGATCGCTTGAAAGAGCAGGTCATTATTGAGAATAAGGGTGGGGCTGGCGGTTCCATTGGGGCAGATCTTGTTGCTAAGTCAGCGCCAGATGGCTACACCTTATTTATGGGGACTGTAGGCACTAATGCGATCAATGGCAGCTTGTACAAACAATTACCATATGACATGACTAGGGATTTCACGCCGATCGCTTTGGTGGCAACAGCACCTGTTGTCGTTGTAGTGAATTCAAGTGATCGTATTAAGACGCTTGCTGAGCTAATTTCAGAGGCTCGCGCCAAACCTGAAACTATTGCATATGGTTCCGCTGGAAATGGTACCCCAGGGCATCTAACGGCAGCCTTATTTGAGTCCACCACTCAGATCAAGCTAAGGCATATTCCGTATAAGGGTAGTGCGCCTGCAATAACAGATTTGATAGGCGGACAAATTCCATTAGCATTTGATCCTATTCAGTCAGTATTGCCGCACATCACATCAGGAAAGCTGCGTGCTCTAGCCGTTACAAGCAAAACACGTTCACCTTTACTGCCTAATGTGCCAACTGTAGCTGAGCTTGGGTATCCGCAATTTGAATCAACCGCCTGGTGGGCCTTATTTGCTCCAGCCAAATTGCCAGAGCCAATTACTAAAAAGTTAAGAATGGAAGCTGAGAAGGTTGCTCAATCAGATGCCTTTAGAGAGCGTCTGGGGAACTTGGGAGTTCAGCCAAATACTGACTTTAAAGAGAGTCTGGCTAACTTCCAAACTAGTGAAATTGCGAAGTGGGGGAGGGTAGTTCGTGATTCTGGTGCCACGATTGATTGATTAATATAAAGAGAAGAAGATGAAGTTAAGTGAAGAAGAAAAGGCGATGTTAGCGGGAGAGTTTGGCCCAGTTAGAAAAACAGCGATCCAACACCAAATCAAGGTAGGCGAATTTTTTGGGGCTGAAGATTTAGTCTCCGTATCTCAAGCGCACATCATGGCTGATACCGAGAGTCTGGGGGAGTCTGGAGTTGAGTGGCTCGAGGGTTTAGCAAGAAACTCTGAGGCAGATCGCATGGTATGCATCCCTACTATTACTGATCCTAGGGGGACCGATTTCAGTAAAGCAAAGCAGCTAGGTCAAACAGAAAAAATGCTTGAGCTTGAGAGGCGTGCAATTGATGCGTTTGTCAAAATGGGTGTATCCATGACAGACACTTGTATTAATTACCAAACAATCATGGCACCCGTTTTTGGGGAGCATTTAGCATTTGGCGATACTGGAGTTGTCATTTATTCCAATAGTGTTTGCGGTGCTCGATCAAACTTTGAGGGTGGGCCCTCGGCATTGGCGGCTGGTCTAACTGGTAGAACGCCTCGCTATGGCTATCATCTTGATGAGCATCGCAAGCCAACTCACCGCTTTAAAACATTGTGGACACCTCAAACATTAAATGAGTGGGGTGCTTTAGGTGGCTTGATTGGAAAGAAATCAGGAAACTATTGGTCAGTTCCGATTTTGGAAGGCATAGAAGGCCATCCTGGCTCTGATGCTATGAAGCACTTTGGCGCAGCAATGGCAAGCTTTGGTTCTACAGCCCTGTTTCATGTATTGGGTATTACGCCTGAGGCGCTACATGCCCGAGATTTAGAGTATTTACATCTTCCGGAGGTGTTTATCACTAAAGAAGAGGTTATGGGCTTACAAAATTCCTATCGTGTTGCCGAAGAGATAGACGTAGTGGTATTTTCTGCGCCGCAATTAAGTTTGATGGAAATGAAGAGTATTGCAGAGCTTTGTAAAGGTAAGAAATTCATTAAGCCTTTGCTGGCCATGACAAGTCCACAAGTCAAACCAGACTCAGATCGCATGGGTTACACCCAAATGATTGAAAGTGCCGGTGGGACAGTATTTTCAGGTATGTGCTTCTATCAGTCCTATGCGAGAGAAATCGCAGAAACCAATGGTTGGAAAGTCTTAGCAACCAATAGCGCAAAGATTGTCAATATTTTGGGAGGTTATGGCTACACGCCAATGTTGGCATCAATGGAGGACTGTGTTCAGGCTGCAGTGACGGGGAGATTAAAGTGAGTGGAAAAATATATAAAGCTAAACATGCTCAAGGTGAGGGTTTAGAAGGCGAGTGTCTAAGTGCATCCGATGGCTTTTCAGCTCGTTATGATTTAGATCGTCTTAAAGGAGTGTTTTCACGTCCGGCGCATAAGCTGTTTGGCCAATCTTACAAAGATAAGATCCTAGTATTGGATGCAGCAAAGGGTGGAGTTGCCAGTGCTTGGATGCTTTATGAAATGAAATCAAGAAATTTGTGCCCATCTGCCATTATTTTTAATGCAGTTAACCCAATCTTGGCACAAGGCGCAGCACATGCTGGCATTCCTATGTTGAGTGGTTTTGACTGTGACATTACTCAGGCGATTACAAGTGGTGCACGATTGCGTATTGATACCAAAAAGCAAACAGTAGAGGTGCTTTAACTTGACTTAAAAAACAGAATAGTATTGAGATAAACCCGGTCTAATGCGATCGGGTTTATTTTTTTGCACAGTACCAATCGTAATAAAGCAGATGGGCTCCTCATCCGTTGTTAGCTGAAATAAGGCTCCAATGTGATCGCTTTGTAGAGCTCTACCGCTGGATAGTCCAGAGCCAAAGCCAAGGGCATAGGCGCTCAAAAGAATGTTCTGGATAGCGCAACCTAAAGAGATGAGCTTTTCTTGTTTGCTGATATCGCTACCAGCATCACGATAGTTGGCAATGGCCAAGAGAAGAAGTGGCCCACGAAAAGCTTTTTCGCGAGCCTCTTGAAGCTGGATAGGCGTTGCTTGTTGGTCGCGTTCTAGTAGGCACTGATAAAACACTTCGCCCAAGCTGGCGCGACTACTTTCTTGAATTTCTATAAAACGCCAAGGCACCATTCGTCCATGATCAGGAGCTGCATTTGCCGCTAAAAGAATGGCTTCTTTCTGAGACTGAGTTGGTCCTGGATCACCAAGCCTTTTTGGAGAGATGTGAGTCCTTCCATGTATAAGTTTTTCGGCAAAGTGATCCATCTCAAGATTGGTGGCTAGGACACTCTTTGGTAGTACAGATTTTGTGGGTGATTAGCTTCTGCAAAGAACATCCATCTTTCGGCGAGAAGGCCTAAGTAGTTGATCAATAGTGCTAAAGCAATGATCGTCATACTAGGTGAGGCAATTGCGTAAGCCATTAATATCATTGGCAGCACATAAGCGCAAAGCAAGATAATCTTGCGTATATTCGCAATCATGCGATCAGTCTGATGATGAAAGAATTCGCGAGTATTAAAGCTACCACCCATTAAGCCCATTGAAGTTTGGCGGATATTGTTGCCTTTAATGCCGGTTGCTGTAGCAAGATTTGACTTTGGTTTTAAGCTGCGATTCCGACGCCAAATCCAGAGCTTCAAATTAAATGCTAAAAATAATAGGAGAAAGGCAACCATGGATAGCGGGGCATCAATGATTTGTAAAGCTGAGTCGCCCCACAGGGTAATGAGTAATTCTAATAAAACTAAGCCTGAGCCCAAACCCAGGAGAATGAAATTGGTTAGTGTCGAAGGGTGTGACCACTCCTGAATAAAGCGAATGCATTGGTAGATCTTTGCAGTGCATATCCACAGGATTAGGGTAGCTGAGATAAGCGCTAGCCATAGCCATTGGGGCACCTCACCGATGAGCGCATAAGAGTAGATAACAACTGTTACCGCCATCAGCGCAGGCAGAGCAATAACTTCTCTAGATAGCCAAGATGTCCTCCACATCATCGCTGCACGCCACGCACGCTCGGGATGTCCGAGGTGGAAAAAGGATGCGAGCAGACTTAAACACAGCAAGAGAAAGGCAACTGGAAGAACTAGGTTCGTCAAAAATGCATTAGGGGTAGCCTTGCTATATAAATTGGATAGGGCGATAAAAAATAGCAATCCTTGCGCCATTCCAACCAAGGTGGTGAAGAAAATAATTGAAAATTGTGGGCGCATTATTTGTCGTTCCTTGCTGCATCTATCGTTTCCATAATGGAGCGGGGTAAATAGTGATTGGCTGGTTGAGTGTCCCACTCCGGCATCAAGGCATAACCCTTGCGTTCTTCAATGGCTTTGCTCGCCTCTGACTCTGGATCGTGAACGTCACCAAAGATTCGAGCGCTGGTAGGGCACGCAAGTACGCAAGCAGGCTTTTTCTCAGACTCCGGCAATGTTTCGCTATAGATTCGATCTACGCAGAGGGTACATTTTGTCATCACTTGACGCTCTTGATCTAGTTCTCGGGCACCGTAAGGGCAGGCCCAAGAGCAATAACTACAACCAATGCACTTATCGTAGTCAACGAGAACAATGCCATCCTCTTTGCGTTTATAGCTCGCACCCGTAGGGCATACAGGAACGCAGGGAGGCTCTTCGCAATGCAAACAAGATTTGGGGAAATGCACTGTTTGCGTATTAGGGAAGCTTCCTGCCTCAAAGGTTTGAACGCGATTGAAAAAAGTACCGCTAGGACTTGCACCATAAGCATTGAGATCCGTGAGTGGTCCTGCTGATCCAGAGGTATTCCACTCCTTGCAAGAGGTCACACACGCATGACAGCCAACGCAAACATTGAGGTCAATAACGAGAGCCAGTTGTTTATTTTTACTCATTTTGTCTCCCCCGATTTTTTGAGGGCCATTCCAGGCACTTCAAATGCTTTTACTTGTGGCCAAGTTTCTTCTGGCTCATTCTCATCTGCGGGTGCTAATCGGACCCTGACGTCATACCAACCAGCTTGACCAGTAATCGGATCAGAATTGCTAACAGTAAAGCCGCCCAATGGAAGCTCTTCCGTGATGAGATGATTTAATAAAAAGCCTTTTTTGGACTCATCTGCATCACTTGTTAAGCTCCAAGCAGATTCGGCCTTACCAATTGCATTCCATGTCCATACTGTTCCTGGATCAACAGCCTCAGAGTGTCTTGCCATGCACCTGACCTTACCCCACTGGGATTCAATCCACATCCAGGCACCATCAGCAATTCCACTTTGCAGTGCAGTGGCAGTGTTCACATATAGGTAGTTATGGCTATGAATTTGTCGTAACCATGCATTTTGTGAATCCCATGAGTGATACATTGCCATCGGACGTTGAGTAATTGCATTGAGTGTGAATTTGGTTAAATCGGTTGCCTCATCCTCGAGCGGCGGATACCAGAAAGGCAGCGGATCAAAATATTTATAGATCCGTGCCTTTAGGTGTTCTGGAGGCTGTGCTCCTGGACGTTTACCGGTAGCAGCTAGTCTAAATCGTTGCAGAATGTCAGAGTAAATGGCAATCATGATTGGATCATTTTTTTGTCTCAAGGCATTCTCTTTGGAGAAGTCTAAATACCCCTTGTTCCAGTTGCGCATGTATTGATGCTCTGGCGGCATATGGTACTGATGAACACAATTATTCTCAGCATATTTTTGCCATTGATTGGGATTGGGCTCACCTTTTAAGGGTTTGTCACCATCTTTGCCACGCCAACCGCCTAAGAAGCCAATGCCTGAATCAGGGGCAGTCTGGAATCGAGTAATGAAGTCCGGATAGTCCTTAAATTTCCTCCCACCTTCTGGTGTAGTAAATGCAGGAAACTTTAAGCGTGAAGCCAGTTCAATTAAGACTTCCTGGAATGGTTTGCACTCTCCCAAGGGATCTAGAACGGGGATGCGGACAGAGTCAACAGGACCATCAAACTCAGAAATAGGTCTATCTAACATGCTCATCACATCGTGACGCTCAAGATAGGTAGTATCAGGAAGTACTAGGTCAGCGAAATCCACCATCTCAGATTGGAATGCATCACAAACTACCAAGAATGGAATCTTGAATTCACCATCATCATTCTTGGCATTTAGATGATCGCGAACTTCCATCGTATTCATGGTGGAGTTCCATGACATATTTGCCATGAAGATCATGAGCATATCGATAGAGTAGGGATCTCCTTTAACTGCATTCGTAATGACGTTATGCATTAGTCCGTGAGCCGCTAAAGGATGCTCCCATGAGTAGGCTTTATCGATGCGCAGGGGCTTGCCATTGGAATCTAGAGCCAAATCCTCGGGTTGAGTTGGCCATCCCAATGGAGGCTTTGCCAATGGAGTATTCGGCTTGATGTCATTTTCAGAAGAAGGTGGCTTCGCATTGGGCGGAACCTGACGTGGGTAAGGAGCCTTATGCCTAAAGCCACCTGGGCGATCAATCGTCCCGAGTAATGACATAAGTACTGCTAGGCCACGAGTAGTCTGAAAGCCATTGGAGTGCGCAGATAAACCTCGCATGGCATGGAAGGCGACAGGCCTACCAGTGACAGAATCATGTTTCTCGCCCCAGCAGTCTGTCCACTGAATCGGCAATTCAAATTCTTGACCGAATGCTGTGTCTGCCATCTCAAGGGCAAGCTTGCGAATACGCTCTGCTGGAATGCTGGTAATGGCAGAAGCCCATTCTGGAGTGGTCTCACTCACTTGACGTTTAAGTAGTTCAAAAGAGGGAACCACTTTTTTACCTTGGTGCGGCCCTGGACCCATAACGTATTCGCCTGATAGAGCAGGCGATGTGCCTTGTGCAAAACAAGGTTTAGTGCTTTGGGATTTTTCATCCCAGATATATTTATTGTGCGGTAAATCTAAATTTATTGGATCAGAGTCAGGGTCATACAAGAATAAACCTTCTTCTGGTCCCGCATCCATGCAGACTAATTGGGCTGAATTGCTAAAGCGCTTTAGGAAAGGGGCATCATATTTTTCAAGACGAATGAGTTCATGCATCAAGGCCATGAAGAGCGCGCCATCGGTTCCAGGTTTAATTGGTATCCATTCATCCGCAATAGCAGAGTATCCAGTTCTGACTGGATTAATTGAGATGAAGCGACCGCCCGCCCTCTTAAATTTAGAGAGGGCAATTTTCATGGGGTTACTGTGATGATCTTCAGCCGTACCAATCATGACAAATAGCTTAGCTTGATCTAAATCTGGTCCACCGAATTCCCAGAAGCTTCCGCCAATGGTATAGATCATCCCGGCAGCCATATTGACAGAGCAGAATCCACCGTGAGCTGCATAGTTAGGCGTTCCAAACTGTCTGGCAAATAAGCCAGTAAGCGCCTGCATTTGGTCGCGTCCAGTAAAGAGTGCAAACTTCTTTGGATCGGTAGCGCGAATTTTTGCAAGACGCTCGGTCAAAATTTCAAATGCTTTTTCCCAGCTGATGGGCTCAAATTCGCCGTTACCTCTATCGCTGCCTGCTTTGCGTAAGAGTGGCTGAGTAATCCGCGCTGGCGATTTCTGTTTCATGATTCCTGAGGAGCCCTTGGCGCAGATAACGCCTTGATTTAAAGGATGCTCAGGATTTCCATCAATGTAAACCAATTCACCATCGCGTAAGTGCGCTCTAATGCCACAACGACAGGCACACATATAGCAAGTAGTTTTCTTTATTTCAGTTGCAGGCGCCTGCTTATGGATGGGGTCGTGCACGGGATCATTTGAGAATATTTTGAACATAGATTTACTCAGTTATTGAGAATTTTTAGCAAGAATAATAGCCATCGCGCAGGATGCAACTCTGGAAAAAACGGTGTCAGCTCTTGATGTGAGGATGATAGGAACTTGAGCGCCCAAAACAGTACCGGCGCACTCAGCTCCAGCCATGTAAATTAAAGACTTGTAGAGAATATTGCCAACTTGTAAATCAGGCACGATCAATAGGTCGGGATCACCCGCTACGACTGACTTAATGCCCTTTGTTTTTGCTGACTCAGCAGAGATAGCATTATCAAAACCAAAAGGGCCTTCAATAATCGTGTCTACATGGATGGGATTAATTGCATGGGCATCTACAATCTCTTTGGCATCCGTTGTGGCTTGCATAGTTGGGTTGATGACTTCGGTAGCTGCAATGATCGCGACTTTTGTATGCTTTATTCCTAGCTTACTAAGCGCCTCGAGGCTGCTTTTGAGAATTTGTATTTTTTGAGCGGCATTGGGTGCAATATTGACTACACAATCGCTAATGCCTAGTAATTTGGGGTAGCGTTCTAGTTCAAATAAAAATAAATGACTAGTTCTGCGATCGGTACGAAGCCCATCGCGACTGACAATGGGTCCCATTAGATCTTCTGTATGTAATGAGCCCTTCATTAATACCGCTAACTTTCCTTCTTTGACCATCTCCACGGCTTTCTTGGTCGCTAGAATAGGGTTGTTAGGCGTGTCGACAATTTGAATGCCATTTAATAAGAGGCCTTCTGTGGCAGCGAGCTCTTCAATTTCTTTCTTGGGGCCAATTAATATTGGTGTGCATAACCGTCTCTTGATGAGATCAAACACAGTTTCTAATGCTGGCGCACTCAGTGGGTAGACAACCCCAAGAGGAAGATCGCTTCGAGCCTCCTCAATCATTTTTTCTAAGAGTGGGTATTTCACGTTTAGATTTGTCATGAAGCGGTTATGGTTCTCTGCTAATCAGGAAAGGGTTTGAGAAATGCGCTCAGACGCTTCTTTAAGTTTGGGAATATGCCCCATCGCTTGATTCAAAGGGAGTCTTGCGGTTGCAGCATGAACTGCTATGGCTGCTACCACCTCGCCTAGAGAATCTCTTACTGGAACTGCTACGCAAGATACGCCCAAAACATATTCTTCGTTATCAACCGCATAACCAGTAGCCACAATTCTTTCCATTTCGGATTCCAGCAAATGGAGATCAGTAATAGTTCTATGGGTAAATTGTTCAAGTGGAAGATTTTCTAAAATCTTAGTACGTTCATCTACAGGCTTGTATGCCAGTAGCAACTTTCCGCTAGCGCTGCAATGCGGCGGCAATACAGTGCCTAGTGGTAGGTGCAGGCGTAAGGCCCAGTCCGCTTCAACTCGATCTAAATAAAATAGCTCGCCACGCCTTAAGACTGCAAGATTACAGGTTTCGCCTAGATCGGATACTAGTTTACGGAGAATGGTGTGGCGAATGGCTGAAACAGTGTCATGTGTGAGGGTTGT
The DNA here is from genome assembly GCF_002282275.1 of Polynucleobacter sp. 39-46-10. Taxonomy (NCBI): domain Bacteria; kingdom Pseudomonadati; phylum Pseudomonadota; class Betaproteobacteria; order Burkholderiales; family Burkholderiaceae; genus Polynucleobacter; species Polynucleobacter sp. 39-46-10. The sequence continues at coordinate 19,709 of NZ_NCJB01000001.1, forward strand.
CATTGCTAGGTGCGCAAGACGCTCGCCTGGAGCGTAGGTCCTACCGCCGGGCTCCCTAGCTACCAATCTTGCTTCTTCAAATATCGCTAATGTTCTATGCAAGGATGCTTTGGGCATTCCGGTAATTTGCATGAGTTGAGCGAGGGTGGCGGGTTGTTGAAGTGCTGCCAGGGCCTCCAATATGACAACACCCTTGAGCATTGAGGAGTTTTCGCCGGAATTATCCCTTTTTAGGGCGTCTAGCTGGTCGCTGGCTTCTGTTTCAAGCATGGTTGTCAAATCTCAAGAATTGTGTCATTTTGTTCATTCTAATAGAACAAGTTTGTAATTTAAAGGGTAAATGTTAGTATTTTTACCTATACGAAACAACTTGTTCCGTTTAATAAGATCAATTATGCTAGTCTGATCCAATAACAAAGGCTAAGATAAGCCAAATGAATGTAGTTATTAACAGGAGATGAATTATGCGCATAAGCAAACTATTAGTCGCTGTTTTATCCGGAGTTTTTGCATTCGCAGGTTTGGTTGGGGGAATGCAAACCGCCGCTGCCCAGTCTTGGCCAACAAAACCTATTAAATTTGTAGTTCCTTATCCACCGGGAGGGGGTACGGATGTTATTGCCCGTATCGTGCAAGACCCACTTAGCAAGGTGTTGGGTCAGCAGGTCATCATCGATAACCGAGGTGGGGCGGGAGGGTCGATCGGAACCGATATAGTTTCTAAATCTGCGGCAGATGGATACACAGTCCTCTTTACCCTCTCTTCGCACACGATCAATCCTGCGATTTATCCAAAACTCGCTTTTGATACTGAAAAAGATTTTTTGCCAGTGTCCTTGGTGGCTTCCTTACCGCAAATTCTGGTTGCTAATATGGACTTTCCAGGCAAGAGTGTGAAGGAAGTGATTGAAATGGCAAAAGCAAAGCCTGATTCAATTTCTTATGCCTCCGTTGGAAATGGTTCGCCAGGTCACCTGGCAGGAGCCATGATGGCAGGTTCAGCTGGAGTCACCATGATGCATATTCCGTATCGTGGAGGCGGCCCTGCAATTACTGATGTGATTGCCGGTCAGGTGCCATTGCTTTGGGTTTCTATTCCTGCTGCTGCAAATTATGTAAAGTCCGGCAAGCTGCGTGCATTAGCGGTTTCTACTGTGAAGCGTTCACCAGTCTTCCCAGATGTGCCAACTATGGCTGAATTGGGATTCAAAGATTACGAAGTTGATTCTTGGTATGCCATGTTTGTTCCTGCCAAAACTCCTCAAATCATCATTGACACTCTTTACAATGCGACTGTCAAGGTATTGGCAGAGCCAGCAGTGAAGGAGAGGTTGCTCGCTCAAGGAGCTGAAGCCGTTGGCAGTACACCAGCTCAACTAGGCGCCATTGTGAAGTCAGAATTGGTTAAGTGGAAAAAGGTTACAAAAGATGCCGGCATTAAAGTTGAGTAACAATTTTCTATCCTTTGATAACATTAACTAAGCATACTTATGACACCAGTAGAAAGCATCATTGAACGTGGGCGTATTGCTCAAAAGGTATACGAGCAGTACACCCAATCTCAAGTCAATCTAGTTGTCGAAGCGGTTGCTTGGGCGATCTTAGAACCAAAGCGCAATCAAGAGTTGGCAGAGTTAGCCGTTCAAGATACTGGACTTGGTGATGTAGCAGACAAATTTAAGAAAAACTTTAGAAAAACCCTGGGGCTGGTGCGCGACTTAGGTTGTGCAAAAACAGTTGGCATCATTTCTGAGGATTTGAAGACAGGTCTTACTGAGTATGCTCGTCCAGTGGGTGTGGTGGCAGCTATTACGCCCTCTACTAATCCTGGTGCCACCCCCATTAATAAAATCTTAAATGCTTTGAAGTGTCGTAACGCTGTAGTGGTTGCTCCTTCACCTAAAGGTTTATCAACATGTGCTCGCCTATTGGAGTTTGTTCATCAGCAGCTAGATTTAGTGAAAGCCCCGCGAGATTTGGTACAAATGCTTCCTTCACCAATCACTAAAGATGCTACTAATGAATTAATGCGCTTAGCTGATCTAGTTGTTGCTACCGGATCTCAGGCCAATATTCGTGCGGCCTATACTTGTGGCACGCCTGCATTTGGAGTGGGTGCGGGTAATGTAGTGGTCATTATTGATGAATATGCTGACCTTGCATCTGCAGCTAATAAGATTTTGCAATCCAAGACCTTTGATAATGCGACAAGTTGCTCAAGTGAAAATGGCACAGTGATTTGTGAGCAGGTCTACAGCCAAGCAATTAGCGCATTAGAGGCTGTTGGTGGAGTACTGTTGGATTCCGCTGATAAGAAACGTCTGCAAGATGTGATGTTTAGTAATGGCAAATTAACCTCGACACTAACGGCACAAAATCCAGGGGTGATTGCTGAGCGTGCGCAATTACAAAATCCAAAGGCAAAATCAGCTAAATTTTTAATGGTTGAGGAGACTGGATTTGGACCGGATGTGCCATTTTCAGGAGAGAAGCTCAGCCCCGTTCTGACCGTATGGAAGGCCGCCAATTTTGATGCCGCAAAAGATCTTGTAACCAATGTATATGGCTACCAGGGGGCTGGACATTCTGTAGGCCTGCATACCGCACAACGCGGTGAGGTCATGGAGTCCAGAGCTGCTTCGCTAGCTCAACAATTGCCAGTTGCTAGGATTATTGTGAACCAAGCACATGCGATCGCCACTGGAGGTAGTTTTGAAAATGGTTTGCCATTCTCCCTGTCTATGGGTTGCGGCACTTGGGGTAAAAATAACTTTTCTGACAATATGAATTATCGTCATTACCTCAATATCACAAGGGTGGTAAGGCCTATCCCTGAGCACGTTCCTAAGGTCGAGGATTTATTGAAGGATTACTTTAGTCGCTTTCCAAAGGCTTAATTTAGATTCGCGCTTTCAATTTTTTTAACGAAATTTAAATATGACTGCTTCTTGTAAAAGTTTAGGCGAAGTGCTTTTGCACTGGGAGGCAGCCCAACCTGAAAAACCGTTTTTATACGCGCCAGAAATTAGTGCCGAACTGACTTATGGCCAGCTTGCCAAGGAGGCGTGCCATTTTTCCTCATGGTTAGAGCGGGAGGGAATCAGTAATGGAGCTCACGTTGGCCTGTACATGCAAAATGGCCGCCAAACTAGCACTATTTTTCTGGCGGCCATGTCTTGCGGACGAGTGATTACCCCTCTAAATCTTCTGGCTCCGACGGATCAATTGGCTTGGGTGTTAGATCATAGCGATATCGAAGCATTGTTTTACTCGCCGGATAAGAAGCAATCTTTATTTGCTGCGCTAGAGAAAACGAAAAGAAAGTTTTTGCTTTTAGAGTTAGATCCGGATGCCCCTGAAGGCCCCTTTATGAAATGTAGTCCCGGTACGCTGCCTCAGGTCGGCTCATTAAGGCCGGCACTGTTAATGTATACATCGGGCACAACCGGTACGCCTAAGGGCGTTCTCCTGACTCATGCTAATTTATTGCATGCTGCGCGCTCCATGGCCGCTTGGCATTCACTCACCCAAAATGATGTTGTTTTGAGCTCTTTACCCATCTATCACATTAATGGGCAAGTGATATCCACCATCACTCCTTTTGTATCTGGCGGTTCAGTCGTTGCTCCACATACTTTCTCAGTCTCTAACTGGTGGAATTTGGCGATCCAGTATCGTTGTACATGGATCAATATGGTGCCAACGATCATTGCCTATCTAATTAATGCTGCCAAGAGTGGCGGAGCACTGCCTAGTCGCGAGGATTTGAAGTCTATTCGTTTTGGCCGCTCGGCCTCTGCACCATTGCCTCCTGAGCACCATCGTGAATTTGAGAATCTATTTGGAATTACTGTCATCGAAGGTATGGGGATGACTGAGTCTGCTTCAATGGTCTTTTGTAACCCACATGATGAGACAAGGCGCTACGGTAGCCCAGGACAACCTTGCGGGGTAGAGGCTAAGGTGGTTGATGCAGAAGGCAAGCTTCTTGGTAGTAATGTAGTGGGTGAAATTTGCTTGCGTGGTGGGAATGTTCTGAATGCATATTACAAGGCAGAGGCGGAAACAGCTAGGGCCTTTGATGCTGAAGGCTGGTTAAAAACTGGTGATTTAGGATTGCGCGATGATGACGGTTTTTATTTCATCACCGGGCGTTTGAAAGAGTTGATTATTAAAGGCGGGGAGAATATTGCTCCACGCGAAATTGATGAGGCAGTCTTAAAACATCCAGCCGTGCTAGATGCGGCAGCAGTGGGTATTCCAGATAGTAATTATGGACAGGAAATTATGGTGTGCATTGTTTTGAAGCCGGATGCTAAATGCTCCGAGGATGAAATGCGCACTTTTTGCTTACAAGAGCTGGGTAAATTTAGGACGCCTAAATTTATTCTCTTCATGCTTGATCTGCCTCGTGGCCCTTCTGGCAAAGTTCAGCGTTTAAAATTATTGGATGTTATCCCTAATCAGACTTAGTTTTACTAGATAATTGCGCGTGCAATTACCCAAATTCCCAGACTGATAAGGTAAGCGCCTAATAATCTTTGCCTTAAGTTGTCATTCATTTTTAGTATTTTCCCAGCGGCGGCTGTTTGGGTAATGGCGGCACTGATACCTAAAACAAGAATTAAAGTAATCATGGTGTTACCGATGCCATTAGCACCATGAATACCAATCCAAGCCGAGCTTAGAGTCACAAGGCTGACTATAGATGTTGCTGAAACAAAAAGAATCGATATGTCTACGCATGCTGCAATGGGTATTCCCACCCACATTGTTAAAAGTGGCATTAATAGTGTTGCACCCCCAAGACCAAATAAGGCTGAAGAGATCCCGGAAATAGCCCCTACAGAAATTAATTTAAAGCGATTTGGCTTGATCAGATGATGTGGTGAGCAATTCGCTGGTGATTTTCCAAGGAGCGTCCATACTCCTATTAATACGATTGTTGCTGAAAATCCAAGGCGTAAAAACTGATCAGTTAATTGGGTTGATATCAAGCTGGCCAATAGAATAAAAGGTACGGCACTTATGATGAGGGTTGTTGCTGTAATACGCTCGCTCTTATTCTTCCTAAGTACATTAATGGCCCTTGGAAGGGAGCCAATAACAATCGTTGACAAACTTCCAATAACAATAAGTTGAAAAGGGGGGTGATTTAAGTCCGGAACTGCCAGAAATGCCGCATCTAAGGCGGGAACAATGAATGCTCCTCCACCTATCCCAAAGAGAGCCATTAAGAGGCCTGTCATTACTCCGATAAGTGAAAAAATTGGGTAGTGCATTAGTGGGATTTAATCTTTCCTAGAATGAGGTCGGACGCTCTTTCGGCAAGCATGACTGCAGGCCAGTTGGTATTACCCGAGGGTAGGGTTGGCATCGCTGAGCAGTCAACGACTCTTAAGCCATCAACGCCTCTGACTCTCAAGGACGAATCTAGTACGGCCAATGGATCGTTATCTGGACCCATTTGGCAGGTGCCTGTTGGATGAAAAATCGTGGCACCATTATTGCGGCAAAACTCTAGGATTTCTTCATCGGATTGAGCGTTGTTGGGCTTAACCTCGCGCACAATTAGGGAGCGCAATGGTTCTGTCTGTGCAATTTTTCTAGCGTACTTGACAGCAGCAATACTGATCTCACGGTCATAGGGCGTTGACATGTAGTTAGCAAACATCTTCGGAGGTACAAGTGGATCTGTGGATTGAATGCGAACATAACCTCTAGACTCAGGTCGTAGTTGACATATCGACATAGTGAATCCAGAGAAAGGATGAACCTTGCCACCAGCCATCTCCGCAGAGAGGGTTGCCAAGTGAAATTGGATATCGGGTGTTTTGGAGTCTTTCATGACGCGGGTAAATAATCCGCCTTGATTAATGCCAATTGAAAGTGGTCCGCCACGAAACAGTAGCCAGTCTAAGCCCATTTTTAGCTGCCCAAACCAAGATGAGAGTTGATCATTAGTAGAGATAGGTTGATTCAACTCATAAATCAAGCGATGCTGAAGATGGTCTTGCAGATTCTCTCCAACCCCCGGCAGATCATGTATCACGGGAATTTTAAATTCCTGAAGAAGTTTTGCCGGCCCCACCCCAGATAGCTGAAGCAGTTGTGGGCTTTGGATGGCGCCAGCACTGAGGATGACCTCTTTATTCGCTCGCACCACTCTTCTAGCGCCATTCTGATTGATCTCAATGCCTACTGCTTTTTTATTCTCAAAAATAATCTTGCAGGCCTGACTATTAGTTAGAATTTCTAAATTTTTTCTTTTCTTAGCGGGCTTTAAATAGGCAACTGCAGTGCTGCAACGAAATCCTTTATGAGTGGTTAACTGATAATAACCAACGCCCTCCTGGGTGAGGTTGTTGAAGTCATCTGTATTGGGAACGCCGAGAGCGTTTGCAGTCTTCTTAAATGATTCAACTAAAGGATGTTTTTTGGGAATGGAGGAGGCCTTTAATGGTCCGGTCTTCGAGTGCAGTGGCTCATCTAGTCGATCATTGCCCTCAGCTTTTTTAAAGTAGGGCAAGACATCATCCCAGCCCCAGCCTGAATTGCCAAGATCTCGCCAGGTGTCATAGTCCTCTTTTTGCCCGCGAATAAAAATGAGGCCATTGATGGAGCTAGAGCCACCCAGTGTTTTACCTCTTGGCCAATAAATTTGTCGATTATTTACCCCGGGATCAGGTTCGGTTTGAAATTTCCAATTGAGCTTGGGGTCCCACATTGTCTTGGCATAACCAATAGGCAAGTGAATCCACGGGGATCGATCTTTGGGCCCCGCCTCAATTAGACAAACTGAATTCTGCGGATCTTCTGAAAGTCGGTTGGCCAATACACAGCCAGATGAACCGCCGCCAACCACAATGTAATCGAAGGATGTATTTGACATGCCGATTATTGCTTTCTCAATCCTAAGATCTCACGAGCTTGCGCTGGCGTTGCGACCGTGCGGTTGTAGGTTGGCGCCATTTCCGCTAAACGGGCCACTAATTCGGCATTATCTTTAGCCGCCCTGGTTTTATCATAGCGCGTATTGTCTTCGAGGCCGGTTCTAACATGGCCGCCCAACTCAAGAGTCCATTCGTTGACTGGTAGTTGGTAGCGCGCAATACCCGCGGCAGTCCAAGTAGCATCCGGCATGACCGCCTTTAACTCTGAGACGAGGAATTCTAAAATGGAGCGCCTAGCCGGCATGGCGTTTGGAACACCCATGACAAACTGTACGTGGGCGGGGGCCTTTAAGAGGCCACGCTCAATCAGATTGGCTGCGTTATAGAGCATAGCAAGGTCAAAGATTTCTATTTCTGGCTTAATCTCGTACTTTAGCATTTCGCTTGCAAGCCCATCAACGAACTCCGGGGGGTTTTCATAAATGCCAGTAGGAAAGTTGACCGACCCTGTTGCTAGAGAGGCCATGTCAGGCTTGTGAAAAAGCATTCCACCCCGAGCAGCCTGATCGCGACCGCGACCGCCGGTAGAGAACTGAATGATCATTCCTGGACAGTGTTTTTGTATGCCCTCTTGAACTACTGCATATAAAGCAGGGTCTGAGCTTGGGGTTTCATCTGGGTTGCGCACATGAATATGTGCAAGAGTTGCGCCAGCCTCAAAAGCCTTGTGGGTTTCTTCAATTTGCTCGCTGGTAGTTACCGGTAAACCAGGGCAATCTTTTTTCCGAGGGATAGCGCCAGTCATTGCTACGGTGATGATTACGGGTTTTGTCATATCAATTCCTAAAGTTAGTTACTGGTTTCAGATAGGCTACTTTGAATATCTTGTGCAGCCTTAATAAGAGGTGCAACATAAAAATCAATTGACTTTTCTTGCATGCGGGAGGCTGGTCCGTGGGCGGTAATGGTGGCAAAAGTTTTATTTTTTGAATTAATGACTGGGACGGCGATTCCGATAAATCCCTCTAGGAAGGCCGATTCATCAAGGGCGTAGCCATCCGTACGAATTTTTTCCAACTCCAAAAGCAGTCTTTTATAGTCAGTAATGGTTCGATCCGTATAGCGCTCAAAGGGCTCATTCCCAAGTGATCTCTTAACTTGTAATTCAGTCATTCCGGATAAAAATAATTTCCCGCTGGCAGTGCAGTGCAGTGGTACGCGCATACCAAGATCAACGTGTAGTCGGATTGGCGCACTTGTTTCAACCCGATCGAGATACATTACTCTGTTGCCGTCCAAAATATTGAAGTTACAAGTCTCACCAATTTCTTCTACTAGATGCTTCATCACGGCAACACGCTGCGATCGTATGGAGTCGACCGAAAGAATATTAATTCCCAGGATTCGAAGTTTTGCACTTGGCTGAAAGCGTCGTCCATTAGGATCGCGTTCAATAAATCCTTGGGTTACTAAAGTATTGAGTAATCGAAATGCGGTAGGTTTTGCTAAGCCGGTGCCCGTAGAAATTGCCTCAAGGGTTAGCGGAAATTCAGATTGAGCGATGGTTTCGAGAATGAGCAACACTTTTTCTGCCATGCTGGATTTGGCAGATTCATCGCTTATTTCGGTGGGAGGGGTTATGCGAGACAGCTTTTGTGGCATTTAGAGATCATTTTTTCAATTTTTTTGCATTTTTAAGTGTTTACCCTTAAAGCATTTCATCTGATGATACTTTAAATTTCATTAGAGAAAATATTAACTAAAAATAAGAGACAGTGCAAACAAAAAAGAAAGTCGCCCCTAAGGCGCAAGTAAGTCCAAGGACGCCAAAAAAAGTTTCAGCTAAAAAACCTGCAACACAGGTGAAGCTGCCGCCTGAGTTCACCATGAAACAGGTGAAGGAAATTGTTGCCCTCATTAAAGATGCGGGCGCCTTCACTACGTTTGGATATAAAACGGATGAATTTGAAATTGAGATTTCAGTAGGGGCGAGCAGTGCGCCTCCTGCTAATGCGTATGTAGCAGCACCAACATTTGCGCCTGCTCCTGTAGTGAGCGCAAGTCCTGCCTCTAGCCCTGCGCTAACCCTTTCTTCTTCTGAGCGCGTCATTGTTAGTCCAATGATCGGCACTTTCTATCGCAGGCCAAGTCCAAACTCCCCTCCATTTGTTGAGGTTGGCGATAGTGTTACGCCAACCACGGATGTCTGTATTGTTGAAGTAATGAAGTTGCTAAATACTATTCCGGCGGAATGCGTTGGTAAGGTCTCGAGGATCTTGGTTGAGGATGGTGCAACGATTGAGGTTGGTCAGGCTCTGATGGTGATTGAGGTTGCGTGATGATTAAGAAGAAGCCATTCGAAATGATTGATGTCACTTTACGTGATGCCCATCAGTGCCTTTGGTCTACTCGTATGACTACACCCCATATGTATCCAGCCTTAGCGGATATTGATCAGGCTGGATATGGATACATCAACATTTTAGGCGGTGCAGTATTTGATGTGATGGTTCGCTTCTTGCGTGAAGATCCATGGAAGCGCATGGCATTTCTTAGCAAGGAACTGAGTACGCCAACGGATGCACTCACTCGCGGACAAAGTATTTATACCTTTGAATTATTTCCAGATGATGTGGTTGAGCTCAATATTGAATTATTGGCACAGTCCGGCGTTAAGGTCTTAACTGTCTATGATGCGTTAAACGATAACCGCAATATCGAGTCCTCAGTTAAGGCTGGCAAAAAGAATGGCATGCTGATCAACGCTATGTTGACCTATGCCTTAAGCCCTGTTCATGATGATGCTTACTTTATTGCGCGTACACATGAGTTGGTCAAGTTGGGTGCAGATTTTATTTCCGTAAAGGACCCTACAGGCCTATTAACTCCTGAACGCGCTAAATCTCTTTTTCCAGCGGTCGTCTCAGCAGCTGCTGGTATTCCCATTAAATTACATTCCCACTGCCAATCTGGCTTAGCTCCATTAGTTTATGAGGAGGCCATCAGGGCTGGCTTTGCATATGGTTATGTCGCAACAGATTGCCTTGCGAATGGTGCTTCACTGCCATCAGTGCTGGATGTGTATGCAAGCGCGCAAAAATTGGGTCGCGCACCAAAGATGAATCAATCTGCTTTGCAAAAAGTAGATGAATATTTTGATTGGCTTTGTGCGCGGGATAATTTTTCTCGTGGCGAGAAGGCAAGCTATGACCCGGCTTTGTATGAACATCAAATACCTGGTGGGATGATTTCGAATTTAAGGGCGCAACTTGCCACAATGGGTATTTCTCATAGAGAGGCAGAGATTTTGGAGGAGACAGCAAGGGTGCGCGAGGATTTAGGTTATCCCATCTTAGTTAGCCCATTTGCACAATACATCGTGACACAAGCAGTTCTCAATGTAATGCAGGGCGAGCGTTATAAAACGATCCCTGATGAGATAAAACTCTACCTCAAAGGACATTATGGAAGATTGGCGGGTACGCCAAGTGCTATGGTCATGGAGCGTGCCAAGGTGGATTACGACGCTTCTCGTCGTCCGGGTGAATTGATTGCCCCAGCCTTACCGGGCTTAAGAAAAAAATGGGGTCGCTCCGTCAGTAGGGAGCAGTTAAGCCTGCATGCTTTTTATCCTGAGAACCTAGCATTGGGCTTAAAAGATGGTGCTCAGGCTGCTTTGCAGCAAGGCCTTGTATTGCAACCTTTCACCGAGTTGGTGAAGTATTTGGTGATGAAAAAAGAATATAAAAATATTAAAACTAAGTTGGGTGGTATCGAATTAAGTTTCACGAGTTAATTTTTTTTGACGTTCCGCTGTTGGTATTAAGTGCAGTAATTCCATGATTAAGGAGATCGTAATGAAGAAATTTAGCGCATCACGTCGTATATTTTCTGTGTTAGCTGTAGCCATGCTATCCGGAGCCCCAATGCTTTCAATGGCTCAAAATGCTACAAAATTCAATGACTATGGTTGGCCAGAGGGTGCTGATGAAAAGGTCTCGGCTAAGTCTGTGGCATGGCTCAAAGAAAAGGGCTGGTGGCCATTACAAATCGCCTTTCAACCACCATGGTCCGGTCAAAACACGGTTAACTTGGTGATGGATAAAAAAGGCCTTTTAGCTAAGCGCGGCATTGAGTCCAAGCTTCAAGCCTTCCCATCTGGACCTGCTATCAATGAGGTCATTATTTCTGGACGCTTTCAGTTTGGTAACGGCGGTAACTTCCCATTCACATCACTGATTGATAAAAACATCCCTGTTAAAACAATTGCGGTGATTAATACCAACTTGATGCATGCGGTATTAGTGCCAATGGACTCCAAGATTAAGTCCTTTAAGGACTTCAAGGGCTCCAATCCTCCTGCCACAATTGGTATCGTGACCGGCTCTTCAGCTGAGTTTTACATTCAAGCTGCAGCCAAGGCTAATGGCATTGAGATTGGTAAAGATATTATTTTGAAGAACATGCCTCCAGGTGAGCAAATGGCGATGCCAAAGGGTATCGATGCTGTAGTGCCATGGGATCCAACCCCAACCATCATGGCTAAAGAGCGTAAGAATGCAAGAATCATCAGTGATAGCTACCCTTACAACATTTATGCTGGTACTTTCTATGTTCGCCAAGAGGTAATTGATAATGCGCCTGATGTAGTGCAAGCATTCACCGATGCAATTGCAGAGGCGACATTGTGGATTAGAAAAAATCCTGATGCTGCGGTAGATGTGATGCAAGAAGATCCTAACTTGAAGAACTACTCAAAAGAAATCTTGCGGCAACAAATCACGGCATACAACTTGCTAAATAAGCCTAACTACATTTATCCAATTCCAGTGTTCTGGGGTCGTGCAAATGAGCCTATTTATACATGGCTATATGAGAACAAGCGTATTCAGAACAAGCTAACCGGCATTGATTTTGCACGCGCTGTAGATACCCGTTTTATGGATAAGACATTTGACAAATTGGGATGGGCCACTATCTCAAGACCACCTTTCTTGCCAGCAAGCTGGTCCGCTCCATTGGATAAAACCCCGTATCCAACTTACATGAATCCGTTGACCACATCTACACCTCAAGCTTTCCCAGAAAAAGGTGACCTCACTAGAGATTGGTCTTTCGATGGCAAGACTTACAAGAAATAAACCATGCAAATAATAAATTTTTTCAAGCAATTTCGTCGTTTAGCTTTTTTGATTATTTTGCTTGCCGCCTGGGAATACGCCAGTCGGTTTCTTCTAGATAAAACAGAAGCTACTTTGTTGCCACCTCCTTCGGGGGTGGCTAAAGGTGGCTATGAATTAATGAAATCCGGAGAAATCTGGAAGCATTTATTTGATAGTTTATCCAGAGAGTTTGTAGCATTTTGTTATGCCTCCGTTGCTATCCCCTTGGGGATAGTGATGGGGTGTTTTAAATGGGTGAACGAGCAAGTGGATCCGATTGTTGAGATTCTGCGACCTATTCCGCCAATTGCTTGGATTCCTCTCAGTATTTTGTGGTTTGGTGTGGGTAACACTCAGAATCAATTTATCATTTTCTTGGGAATTTTCTTCCCGATTCTTTTGAATACGATTGATGCGGTTAAAAATGTTGAACCCAATTTGATTCGTGCTGCTCGTTGTTTGGGTGCCGGTTCATGGGGTGTGATTACGCGAGTAGTTTTACGAGCCGCACTACCGCAAATCGTTACCGGTATCCGGATTGGTTTAGGGGTAGGTTGGATGGCCTTGGTTGCAGCAGAATTAGTGGGTGCAAATTCAGGCCTAGGATTTTTAATTAATGATGCAAGAACTGTTTTGCGTACAGACTATATTTTGGTAGGCATGCTAGCTATTGGACTCATTGGATTGTGTTTGGATAGGCTGATCCGTTATACAGCTCAAAGACTGATGCCATGGTCCAGAGCTCTCAATGCTTAATGTATTTGCCAACCAATTATTCATTAGAAATAGATAAACCCATGCAAGCTCTTAAAGTAGAAAAAATTCGTAAAATTTATCCCTCGATGCACGCTAAGGGTAAAGAAGTTCTTGCAATTGAAGATATTTCCTTGGAGGTGAGCAAGAACGAGTTCTGCTCAATCTTAGGTCATAGTGGTTGCGGTAAAACAACCTTGCTCAATCTGATTGCAGGTTTTGAGGTGCCAACTTCCGGTCGTATTGAATGTGCCGGTAAGTTGGTTACAGGGCCGGGGGCTGATCGCTCCATGGTGTTTCAAGACTACGCTTTATTTCCTTGGTTAACCGTCTATGACAATATTGCTTTTGGCCTAAAGATCAAAGGCGTAGGCTCTTCCGAAATTAATAATATTGTTACTCGCTTTGCTGCTCTGGTTGGATTGAGTCAATTTACTAGTCATTACCCCCATCAACTTTCTGGTGGTATGAGACAGCGTGTTTCTATTGCGCGTGCTCTAGTGGTTGATCCAACTGTTCTTTTGATGGATGAGCCATTTGCCGCCTTGGATGCTCAAAATCGAGCCATGATGCAGGCTGAGATGATTCGCATTTTGAATGAAGAAAGCAAGACAGTGGTACTCGTTACACACAGCATCGAAGAGGCCATTAATCTCTCGGATGTAATTGTGGTGATGACGCGTCGCCCTGGAAGGGTGAAAGAAATTATTCGCGTTCCTGAGCCCCGTCGCATGGTTGAGGATACACCTGCCTATTTAGAAATCCGCCGTCAGATTCGCGATCTCATTGCCGGTGAGCATGATGTTAGCGAGGCCGTTTGATTCCTGAGAACATAGCTGCGATTGGCATATTGCTATTCGCAGCAGTTTTTGGGGGTTTTATTCGAAGGTTAAGTGGGTTTGGAGGGGCGCTTATTATGACGCCTCTTTTAATGTGGGTGTTCTCTATCCCATTCTTAATTCCAATTGTGATGTGCTCTGAGGTTTTTGGCGGGGTCTTGCTTTCCCGCCAATGGAAAGTGCATGCAGAAGATCGTTCACGACTTTGTCTCATGTTATTTTTTTCGGCAGTTTTTTTACCTCTCGGCATTTGGTTGGGTAGGCTTATTCCGCTGGTGGCTCTGAAGACAGCTACGAGTTCGGTGGTGTTGTTTTTTGCTAGCTACTTGTTATTGCAGCCCCATTTTCGGCTAACCAACTCTACTGCTTTGGATGGTTTAGCAGGGGGTCTTTCGGGCCTATTGTTGGGTGCTTGTGGTATTGGTGGTCCGCCGGCCGCACTCTATCTCAATTCAACCACTCAAGCATTTGATAGAACTCGCTCTTTGTTATCCCATTTTGTTTCAGGGATCTCTTTATTTGCGATCCTGGCAGCAAGCTTGATGGGCGGAGGATTGGAATGGGTGCCATATCTACTCTTGGCAATACCCTCATATTGGGTGGGCTTGAGGTTTGCTCAAAGAATTCTAAATTCCCACACAATTTCAGATGGCACATTAAAGCGCATCTGTTTGGGGCTCTTGATTGCAAATGCAGCTTTTAACTTGGCATTCCTTCTCATATTTAAATAAGTGCAAGAGCGCGGGTTGTTATCAGATTCACGGTCGAAATAAGGGGCTAAGAGCCTCCATCCAAAGCGCTTCTCGATATATTTCCCCGGCCAATTACTTTTCTACAAAGGCACGCTCAAATACATAATCGCCAAGTTGACCAAGACTTGGAGAGACCTTAAAACCTTTCGCATCGAGCATTTCAGCGGTCTCCTTGAGCATGGATGGGCTACCGCAAATCATGGCTCTATCTATGCTTGGGTCAAGCGGTGGCAAGCCAATGTCTTTGAACAATTGCCCAGACTCTATTGCAGTTGTCAGTCGGCCGGTATGCTTGAATGCTTCTCGTGTAACTGTTGGGTAGTAAACCAGTTTTTCGCGAATGATTTCACCCAAGAATTCATCTTGACTCAACTCATTTTTAATGTAGTCACCATATGCCAGCTCACTCACTAAGCGAACGCCGTGGATAAGAACGACTTTTTCAAATTTATCGTAGGTTTCAGGGTCCCGAATAATGCTCATGAAGGGTGCAAGACCTGTGCCGGTGCTAAATAGATAAAGATGTTTTCCTGGATTAAGGTCATCAATAACCAGGGTACCAACAGATTTCTCACTTACCAGAATTGGGTCGCCCACCTGAATCTTTTGCAGGCGAGAAGTGAGAGGGCCGTCCTGGACTTTAATGCTTAAAAATTCTAAATGCTCTTCATAATTTGGGCTAGCTACGCTGTAAGCTCTCACCAATGGCTTTCCTTCAACTTCAAGACCAATCATTAGGAAGTGGCCGCTACGAAAACGCAGTCCTTTATTTCTGGTGGTGGTAAAGCTAAAAAGAGTGTCATTCCAATGGTGAACGGTGAGCACAGTTTCGGTGTTGTAGGCTGCCATAGTGACTTTTAATCAGTAAGAATGAAGTTGTAATTATCCTCATTCTTGAATCTTTTTTATAGATTCAAGAATATTTGCTTGATAAAAATCAATAGAATGAAGCGATATTTTTTCTTAGACCCTGTTTTTCTTGGATTTGAGGCTTATTACTCTCAAAACAGGCTAGACTGCCCAATTGTCTTTGCAAGGTAATTGCCATGAATTCTGATCCCCATCAATCGATAATTCAACGAGGGGGATTGTATGTCCTAATTCAGGGAATCTTGATTAGCCTGATCTTATTTGGGCCTAAAGGACCCCCTTTGGTCTCCGCAGGTCTGTTAGCCACCACTCTTCTATCCTGTGGTGTTGCAATTGGTTTGCTAGCCTGTTTAATTATGGTGATTGCAGCAATCAATCTAGGTAAAAATCTCACCCCATTGCCTTGCCCAAAAGACAATGCAGTGCTGATTCAAGCTGGTCTATATCGTTTTGTTCGTCACCCCATCTATTTTGGTGTGCTGTTAGCTGCATTTGCTTGGGTACTCATCTTTCCTGGGGTCTGTGTATTAGCATATGCAATTGCTTTGTTTGGCCTGTTTGATATTAAGGCCAGGCGAGAGGAGGTTTGGTTGATAGATCGATTTCCTGAGTATCAAGAGTATCAGCTGAGAGTTAAAAAGTTGATACCGGGCATTTATTAGTATATATTTATATATAATGTTATTGAATATATGAAAAAGGAAGTCAAATGAAAACAGCTCATGATTTAGTTGCTCTCGCCAAGGGAAGTATTCAAGAAGTTGGCTTAGCAGAGGCGCCGCAGGCAATTCAGGATGCGGATGTATTGTTCGACGTCCGTGAGGCGGATGAGTATGCGAGCGGCCATATCCCTGACGCCATTCATATGTCGAGGGGTATGCTGGAATTTAAGTTAAGCGGCAATCCGGCATTGAGCGTTCGAGATTTAAAGATTGTGCTCTATTGCAAGACAAGTGGAAGAGCGGCCTTGGCTGCAAAAGCCTTGCATGAGATGGGATATCGGAATGTTCAGTCGATTAGTGGTGGTTTTGATGCTTGGAGTGAATCAGGAAACCCAATTGCAAAACCCGAGGCTGTAAAGTTTGAATAATCGCAGTAACCATAAAAGGAGTCCAAATGAGTGAATCTCCATCAGTGCGCCTAGTGCAGCAATCTGATTATCAATTTGCTATTTATTACAATGAAGAGCGAGAGCCTATATATGGAGATGAGCCACCGCCATTAGGTAGATCCCAAGGTGCAACCCCATCTCAGTTCTTACTAGCTGGTGTGGCCAATTGTTTATCTGATTCACTCCTCTTTGCGCTTAGAAAGTTTAAGCAAAATCCAGAGCCAATTGAAACCAAGGCGAGCTGTGAGATTGGTAGAAATGCAGAAAACCGTTTGCGTATTCTGGCAATTTCGGTGGAAATTCGTATTGGTATGCCAGGAAATGCTCTGGAAAACCTAGAGCGGGTATTGGCTCAGTTTCAGGATTTCTGCACCGTATCTTCTAGTGTTAGCTTGGGCATTCCAGTTAATGTCACGGTAATCGATAGCGAGAATACGAAGCTATATCCAGCAAGCTGAGTTATTCGACTCCGTAAAAAGAAAAAGCCGCAGAAGTTCAATTCTGCGGCTTTTTTGTTTTTCTGAAATCAGTAATCAAGCAAATTACTCTTCTTCGCGACGCAGATGTGGGAACAAAATCACATCACGAATATTAGGCGCATCAGTCAATAGCATGACTAAGCGGTCAATACCGATGCCGCAACCACCAGTTGGAGGCATACCGTATTCCAGTGCACGAATGAAGTCATGGTCAAAGTACATTGCTTCTTCGTCACCAGCTTCTTTTTGCTCAACTTGCTTGCGGAAGCGATTGGCTTGATCTTCTGCATCATTTAACTCGGAGAAGCCGTTGGCGATCTCGCGACCAGTGATGAATAATTCAAAACGCTCAGTAATGCCCGGACGTGTATCGGATTCGCGGGCGAGAGGGCTTACTTCGATTGGATAATCGATGATGTAAGTTGGCTCCCATAGATGCGACTCAGCCACCAATTCAAACAAAGCGAGTTGAAGGGCGCCAATACCCGCGTTCTTCAGGGTGGGGCTATCTGGATTCTCGCCACCTTTTTTCAGCTCAGTACGAATAAATGCAGCATCTTCCAATTGAGCGGGCTCATAGCTCTTGTTGGACTGACCGCAATATTTCAAGATGGCTTCAGTAATGGTTAGGCGCTGAAACGGCTTGCTCAAATCGAGCTCACGACCTTGGTGAGCTAGGACTGCAGTACCTTGTGCATCCATTGCGGCAGCACGAATTAGATTCTCCGTGAAATCCATCAACCAGCGGTAATCGGTATAGGCTGCATAGAATTCCATCATCGTGAATTCTGGATTGTGGCGCGGGCTAACACCTTCATTGCGGAAGTTGCGGTTAATTTCAAATACACGCTCAAAACCACCAACCACTAAACGCTTTAAATACAACTCAGGTGCAATACGCAAGAACATCTGCATATCTAATGCATTGTGGTGAGTAATAAACGGCTTGGCTGTAGCGCCACCCGGAATAGGGTGGAGCATCGGTGTTTCGACTTCCATGAAGTCGGCATCGAGCATGTGGCGACGCAAGGAGGCAATCGTATTGCTGCGTGCACGGAAAGTATTGCGACTTTCTGGGTTCACAATCAAATCAACGTAGCGTTGACGATACTTAGTCTCTAAATCAGAAAGACCATGGAATTTATCTGGCAGAGGGCGCAGAGATTTGCTCAGGAGACGTAGATTGCTACATTCGACTGAGAGCTCGCCCTTATTTGTTTTAAATAGATTGCCTTCAGCAGAGATAAAGTCACCCATATCCCAGTGCTTAAATGCACCATGCGTATCTGCACCACTGATTTCATCGTTGATGTAGAACTGAATCTGACCACTACGATCTTGGATAGTTGCAAAACTGGCTTTACCCATCACGCGCTTAAGCACCATGCGACCGGCAACTTTGACATGCACTTTTTTGGCGGCCAACTCTTCTTTAGTAAGACTGTCGTAGTGGGTATGTAGATCTGTCGCTAAGTGGGTAGGTACGAAGTCGTTTGGAAAGGCTACTCCGCCTTCGCGTAATTTAGCTAACTTTTCGCGACGCTCTGCAATGATGTGATTTTCATCAACAGCCTCAGTGGCTGCAGCCTGGTTAGGATTGGAATTCGCTTGATAGTTCATATAGAATATTTATAACTGGAATAGGGGTAAGGAATTAAACGCCTTGCTTCAGGCTGGCTTCAATAAAGGCGTCAAGATCGCCATCCAATACTTTCTGTGTATTGGAAATCTCAACGTTGGTACGCAAGTCTTTAATGCGGCTTTGATCCAACACGTATGAGCGGATCTGATGGCCCCAGCCCACGTCCGTTTTGCTGGCCTCAAGCTTATCTTGCTCAGCACGACGCTTTTGCATCTCGTGCTCATAAAGGCGTGACTTCAACATCGTCATTGCTTCAGCTCTGTTGCGGTGCTGGCTTCGGTCATTCTGACACTGCACCACGATTCCAGTTGGAAGGTGGGTTAAGCGAACCGCCGAGTCAGTCTTATTAATGTGCTGACCACCCGCACCAGAGGCGCGATAGGTATCAGTACGAATGTCTGCCGGATTGACGTCAATCTCAATTGAGTCATCAATTTCTGGGTACACATAAATACTGGCAAAAGAAGTGTGGCGACCATTGGATGAATCAAAGGGCGACTTACGTACCAGGCGGTGTACACCAGTTTCTGAGCGAAGGTGCCCATAAGCGTACTCGCCATCTACCTTAATAGTGGCACTCTTAATACCAGCAACGTCGCCATCAGATTCTTCTAAGATTTCTGTCTTATAGCCTTTTCGCTCGCAATATTTGAGATATTGGCGCAGGAGTATGCTGGCCCAGTCACAAGCCTCTGTTCCACCAGCACCTGCTTGAACATCAATAAAGCAACTGCAGGAATCCATTTCGTTATGAAACATGCGGCGAAACTCAAGATCATGAATGATCTTGCTGTAGCTCTCAACGTCTTGTTCGATAGCGCCGATGGTTTCAAAATCACTTTCTTCTTTGGCCATGTCGAATAATTCGAGGGCGCCAGTGATATTGCTATTTAAATCGGTGAGGGTGGCAACAACGCCATCGAGCAATTTCTTTTCTTTGCCGAGAGCTTGGGCTTTCTTTTGATCATCCCAGATGGTGGGATCTTCAAGAATAGAGTTAACTTCAGTAAGGCGTCGTGACTTTACTTCGAAGTCAAAGATACCCCCGAAGTGCTTGCTCACGAGTGAGCAGATCGGACAGGGTATTTGAAATAATATTGAGTTGTTCGGCTTCCATCCCCTAATTATAAGGGGGTTATTGCAGCTTAGGCCTCGTCGTGAGCCTCAATCATGAGTTGCACGCGTGCCTGCCCCTGGAAGCGGTCTGTCACTAGGCGATAGGCCAGTTTGGCCTTAGCTGGTAATGGCTGTGTCCGGTTGAACCAGACCCCTGTAAATGGTTTGCTAGCCAGTTGACCATCCCCAATCGGACGAAGCTGCAAGCGCAAATGTTTTTCTTTCATGAGGCTCTGCTGCCCAACCTCAAATTCCCCATAAAAAATGGGCTGAGGAAAACCTTGGCCCCAGATTTCTTCGGCAAGGAGATCCCCAGTTTCGGGTGTGAATTCAGATAGATCAAGCGAACCATCATGAACATGGCGACGTTCTAATAATTCATCGTTCAGTAATTCATTAGCTACCTGCTGAAACACCGCATCAAATTTTTCAAAATCCGCTTTTCTAATACTCAGACCTGCGGCCATGGCGTGGCCACCAAATTTGAGAATCAGACCCGGTTCACGTTTGAAAACAATGTCCAAGGCATCGCGTAGATGAAAACCTGTTAATGATCTGCCGGAGCCACGCAACTCTTCTCCGTTGGAGCCATCTGCGGGTGCGAAGACAATCGCGGGACGATTAAAGCGTTCTTTGAGGCGGGATGCAACGATACCAACTACGCCTTGATGCCATTCTGCATTCCAGAGGCAAATGCTTGAGCGATCAGCCATGGTGCCCGCCAATTGATCTTCAGCGAGGTGCGCGAGGGCGGCTTCTTGCATTCCGCCTTCGATCACGCGTCTCTCGCGATTGATGCGGTCTAGTTCATAAGCGAGCTCTACAGCCTCTTCAGGTTTATCGCTTAGCAATAAGCGAATGCCTAGAGTCATATCCGCTAAGCGCCCAGCAGCATTTAATCGAGGACCAATAGCGAAACCTAAGTCAAAAGTATTGGCCTTGCGAGGATCCCGCACCGCAGCCTGAAACAGTGCCTGCATACCTGCTTGCGATACTCCCGCACGAATGCGTTTCAAACCGTTGGAAACCAAGATACGGTTATTGCGATCAAGCTGTGCAACGTCTGCTACGGTACCTAAGGCTACGAGATCTAATAGATTCTCAATTTTGGGTTGAGTCTCAGCGGTAAATTTGCCGCGTTGACGAAGCTCTGCACGTAGAGCAACTAATAAATAAAACATCACGCCTACACCTGCGAGTGCTTTGCTCGGAAAGCTACAGCCAGGCTGATTGGGATTGACGATTGCAGTGGCTCTGGGCAGTCGATCGCCTGGTAGATGATGGTCAGTCACAATCACCTCCATCCCTAACTCGCGGGCTCGATCTACCCCGGCTTCGCTAGCAATGCCGTTATCCACTGTGATTAAATATTTGGGCTTGGGAGTTTGCTGGGCAGCTAGATCCACCACCTCTGGAGTTAATCCATAGCCCATCGTAAAACGGTTTGGTACTAAAAACTGAATTGGGGTATCTACTCCTCCCAGCATCTTTAAACCGCGGAGTGCAACGGCACATGCAGTGGCGCCATCGCAGTCATAGTCGGCAACCACCAGCATGGATTCTTTACGTTCGAGGATATCTGCGAGTAGGGTGGCAGTGCTGATGCAGTTTTTTAACTCTACTGGTGAGAGTAGTTGCTTGAGATCTAAAGAGAGTTCATCCGGTTTGTCAATGCCACGTGCTGCATACAGCCTGGACAGTAATGGATGTAGACCACTTTGTTGTAACCAACTGGCTGTGCGATCAGAGAAGGGGCGTCTAGAAAATACGCTCATGCTGAAATGATTTCTTGCCAGGTTAAGGCTTCTGATTTTTTCCAGAATGCCCACGATTTTTTGTTTAAGTCTTTAGTTGTGAGTATCCGGTGGCGAGCTTGGCCCTTGGGAAAGTCAATGATTTCAATTTCATCCAGCTTACTATTTAGAAGAGCTTGTCTCAGATTGCCCCAAATGTTCTCGGGGCGATTAATCCATGCAAAGGTATTTTTCAGATTTGAAAAATCAATTTCATCCTGCTGTGGAATTTCAAGATATTTGGCTAACCCAGCTAACAGGGGGTGATCCCCATATATCTGGTTTACGTTCTCAAGCAATGGAGGCGTCTGAATATCAGCCAGCTTGCCAATACCGCTAATCCACAGAGAATTAATGCTTGGATATCCGCGTTGTTCCCGTTCTTCGTTGACTGGATCAATGTGCCAGAGCATCTGAATTTCATTTTGGAGTTTGCGCCAGAATTTAGCAATGCCAACTTCGCTGGTATCGCGTGGCATCCACCAATCAATGTTGCGACCATGCGCCTGATCAATCGAGTGCGTTGCAAGGCTTGCAAATGGACCTGCTGGAATAAACCAATCACGCTGCCCTTGGAGCAAGATCTTGCTTCCAAAATCTTCTTCGATGAAGGGTAGGGCAACTTGTAGCAAGTTGGCAGATTCATTTGCTGTCAGATCAATCTGACTTTGGGTCATTAAGATTAAATGATCCCGGGTGGCGTGAAGGTGAACTGGCTGAAGACAGGCAATCGTTTCATTTGGGTTTACTGCTAAATCACTTTGACCCAATAGCAAGACTGAGGCAATGGGTAGCCGGTCTCCCAATAAGAAGCGTTCTTGTGGCAATCCACTTGGGGGCGCATTTTGCTCTAACCCATCATCAATAGCATCTTCCCCTGACACCATCAGGGTAAAGCGTCGCCAAGCGCTAGATCGGGGGCTTAAATTGGCAGTCATTCCCCTGATTTTAGGTGGCATTTACAGAATCCATCAGTTTGCTCGTTTAATTCACTAAACTGTAACTATGTTGAGACTTCCTATTGAGCTAGAAATTGGCCTACGCTACACCCGATCCAAGCGTCGAAAGACCGTGGGTAAGCGTGATGGCTTTCTTTCCTTTATTTCCGGAATCTCCACTGCAGGCATCGCTTTGGGTGTTGCTGCCCTGATTGTGGTGCTTTCAGTCATGAATGGCTTCCAAAAAGAGGTTCGTGACCGCATGCTGTCCGTACTCTCTCATGTCGAAATTACCGCCCCTGATGGTTTGGCGAATTGGGAGCCCATTGCTCTAAAGGTCGCTGCACAGCCTCACGTGGTGGGGGTTGCTCCCATGGTGAGCTCGCAAGGTTTGTTAAGTCGCGATAGTGTGATGCGTGGCGTTGCAATTCGTGGAGTGCTACCAAGTGAAGAGGGTAAGGTTTCTGATCTACCAAAGCAGTTTGTTGCCGGTAGTATTGAGGATCTCAAGCCGGGTACTTTTGGTGTTGCCCTAGGTGCGCAACTTGCCAATATTGTTGGTGCACGTGTTGGCGATCGAGTGAATTTAATTGTGCCAGAGAGCGACCTGACTCCTGCGGGTGCTATGCCCAGAATGCGAACGCTACAAGTTCTTGGAATTGTGGATAGCGGTCATTATGAATACGATAGTTCTTTAGCTATCATGCATTGGAAAGATGCTGCTGCTCTATTACGCTTGCAAGATCCATCTGGTTTACGAGTCAAGGTGGATGATATGCAACGTGCGCCAGAGATTGCTTCTGAGTTGGCCCAAGTTGTTCCACAAGCTTTGTGGGTTAGCGACTGGTCACGATCTAATCGCAATTGGTTTGCTGCTGTTCAAACTGAAAGAAAGATGATGTTCATCATTCTGACACTCATCATTGCTGTAGCTGCTTTCAATCTGGTGTCTACTTTGGTGATGACTGTGAATGAGAAGCAGGCTGATATTGCCATTTTGAGAACGATGGGTGCAAGCCCAGCCCTCATTCAGCGGATCTTCTTAGTCCAAGGCTTAGCGATTGGTTTGTTAGGCTCCCTCGCCGGTGTTGGCTTGGGGCTTCTCATTGCTTTAAATATTGACGTGATTGTTCCTGCAATTGAGGCGATCTTCCGCGTGCGCTTCTTGCCACGCGATGTGTACTTTATTAGTGAGCTGCCATCGGACGTTCGCTTGTCTGATGTGGTCACTGTCGGATTAATGGCTTTCGGCCTTTCTGTATTAGCCACCCTTTACCCAAGCAGACGAGCTGCCCAAGTGCAGCCTGCGGAGGCATTGCGCTATGAATAATGTAAAAAATGACTTAAATGCAGATGTCATTCTGAGTGCATCAGGTCTAGCAAAGACCTATGGTAAAGGACAGACAGCGGTTGATGTCCTTAAGGAAATTGATTTGCAAGTGAGCGCCTCTGAGAAGGTCGCTATCGTTGGTTCTTCTGGTTCAGGTAAAAGTACCTTGCTGCATTTATTGGGTGGTTTAGATACGCCAAGCTCAGGTACGGTCATTCTGGCTGGAGAGAATCTCCATAGATTACCAGCAAGTAAATTAGATCAACTGCGAAATCACACCCTAGGGTTTATTTATCAGTTCCATCATCTCTTGGATGAATTTAGTGCTGTTGAGAATGTGGCGCTACCTCTGCGTATTCGTGGATTGAGCAATGAAGAGTCTATGGAGCGTGCAAATATGATGTTGCACGCAGTTGGGCTATCAAAGCGAGTGCAGCATACTCCGGGTGAACTATCTGGCGGTGAGCGTCAACGTGTTGCGGTTGCCCGTGCTTTAGTAGGTAACCCTGCTTGCGTCTTAGCAGATGAGCCAACAGGCAATCTGGATACCGAAACTGCCGATGGTGTATTTGATTTAATGCTAGATATTGCACGTGAGCAGGGTACTGCTTTTGTGATCGTTACTCATGATCCGATTCGCGCTAAACGGTGTGACCGAATTTTGCATTTAGAGCGCGGAGTACTAAAGACCTTCGCCAAATGAGCGAAGTCAGTAAAGAACTCGCATGGGTTGATACCCATTGCCATGTAGATGCTCCGGAGTTCAAGGATGCTCTTCCAGAGATTATTTCAGGCGCAGCGAATAAAGGTGTTAAGGCTATTTTGCTTCCCACAGTTCAGGCTTCTGATTGGGATCAAGCTATAAATTTAGCAAACCAATATGGCAATCAAATACCAGGATTGGTTTATACGCTAGGCATTCATCCGCTGTATATCAATCGCGCACAAGAGAGTGATATCGATGCTCTTAAACATCAAATTGAGCGCTCGTTAGATGATCCTCGCTTTGTAGGTATTGGTGAGATTGGCTTAGATTATTTTGTTGAGGGACTCGATCCTCAGCGCCAAGAGTATTTCTTTCATGCGCAGCTCGATTTGGCCCAGCAATTCCATTTGCCAGTCATTTTGCATGTGTGCCGCTCACAAGATGCCATTCTCAAAGCGCTGCGCAAAAGAAAAGTGCCGGGCGGTATTGCGCATGCTTTTAATGGCAGCCATCAGCAAGCCGAGCAGTTTATCGAGCTGGGTTTTAAGCTGGGATTTGGTGGAGCCGCAACTTATGATCGAGCATTGCAGATTCGCCGCCTCTTGCACGAATTGCCTCTAGAGAGCATCGTTACTGAAACTGATGCGCCGGATATTCCGCCGGCCTGGCTCAAGGAGGAGGGTGGTCGCTTCAATGAGCCAGCTTTACTTCCCAGAATCGCTCAGCAACTAGCTGGCACTCGCGGGGTAAGTGAAGAAGTATTTTCAAAGGCAGTTTGGCAAAATGCCATGCAAGCATTACCCCGTTGGTCATCTCTAATGACTAACAACTCAAACCCACAATCCGCTTCTTAAGAGCTTGCGAATCAATATTGCGGCGTTTATCGCCGGGGGATCGCTTCTTCTTTTTTTGCCTGCTGTGCCAGAGTATTGGCGTTGGATATGTATAACTACTATCCTCATCTCCCTGTCTGGTATTTACATTAATTGTTCTTTCATGAAGTATTGCCATGCAAGTAGCGCATTACTAACTGCATGCTGTTTTACTTTTGGATTTGCTTGGAATGCGCAATACGCACAAAGTCGACTGGCTCATGTCCTTTCAATCGAGTATGAGGGAAAGGACTTTATTCTCCAGGGCAGAGTCAATGCTTTGCCGCAGAGCTCTCCTGGTGGCGCGAAGTTTTCATTTGAGGTAGATCGGGCATTTTTGGGTAAAGAATTAATTGAATCTTTTCCTCCGCAGGTGTATTTGAGTTGGCAGCCTGCATGGCGCAATCCACAAGATATTCCCCAAGTCATTCCAGGTCAGCGCTGGGAATTCAAAGTCAAAATTAAAAGACCTTATGGATCTCTCAATCCCTACACTTTTGATTTTGAACGTTGGTCTTTTCATCAAGACTTTGGTGCCAGTGGATCAGTTAGGTCGGGAAAGCTATTGCTCGAGAAAGATATCGGCTTTACTGAGTTCGCTCTAGCCATGGAGTATCAGCGTTGGAAATTAAGAGACAAGATTCAGCACCTGCTTTCGAGGGATGCGCGTTATGGTGGTGTGATTGCAGCGCTGGTGATGGGTGATCAAAATGCCATCGACCAAGAGGACTGGCGTGTATTTAATGCTACCGGTATTGGGCACCTCATCTCGATATCGGGGCTTCATGTCACGATGTTGGCTGGATTTGGTGCCATGCTTGCCAGATTTTTATGGCGTCGCAATACTCTGCCGCTATGGATTCCCGTGAGCAAGTTTGCAGCGGCGGTGGGATTTCTGACGGCATTTGTATATGCCTGGTTGGCTGGCTTTCAGATTCCAGCGCAGCGAACGATGTATATGGTGGGGGTGGTTGCATTTGCACTATGGTCCGGCAGAAATCCGCGATCGTTTGATATTTGGTGGTGGGCCCTATTGCTTGTTCTGCTGATTGATCCGATGGCGCCATACACGCCGGGATTCTGGCTCTCGTTTGGGGCGGTGGCGGCAATTTTGTATGCGATGCAGAATTCCGATGGCTTGTTAGGTTTACCCACTGGCAGGGAGTTGGAAGTTGACTGGCGTCATAGACTTACTCAGGCGCTAAGAGAGGCTTGTTGTGTGCAGGCGGTTGTCACTATTGCGCTCCTGCCATTGACCTTGTATTGGTTTTATCAAGTCTCGATAGTTTCCCCGCTAGCAAATGCTATTGCCATTCCCGTGGTGAGTTATATCGTGACGCCTCTGGCTATTGCCGGCGCTTTATTGCCTGACTTCATTGGTAAATGGCTGCTGATGCCAGCACATGCCACAATGGATTACTTGGCCATCATGCTGACTTGGATGGCGAATTGGAGATGGGCAATTGCTTGGTCTAGTCAGCCTGCTTGGTGGGCAATCGTGTTATCAACCTTTGGCATCATTATTGCGATTCGTCCTGGGTCTATACGAGAGAGTTGGGCATCAAGAGTTGGCGGCCTCATATTGTGTGCAACTTTGTTTGTTCAGCCAATTGCGAATTTCAATTTAGTGCAAGGCGAGTTTCGGGCGTCAGTACTCGATATCGGCCAGGGTACGGCAGTTCTCATCGAAACCAAAACTAAACGTTTGCTATACGACACTGGCCCTATTCAGGGAAAAGATAATGCTGGCCAAAGAATTATCCTACCCTACTTAAGAGGGTGGGGGATTGATCATATTGATCGGATGGTTATTAGTCATAGTGATAGTGACCACATAGGAGGAGCTGCTACCCTGCTTAAAGAAATTCACTTTGACTCGATGATGGGTTCTTTGCCGAGTACTAATCCATTGCTTACTAATTTAGAGGATAGAAAAATCCCCGCGATGCCTTGTCGATTTGGTCAGCAATGGTCATGGGATGGGGTGGACTTTCATATATGGCATCCGCATGAGCATACGATTTTTGAGGATCAGCACCCCAGAAAGCCTAATGAAGTGAGTTGTGTCTTAGAGGTGCGCAACTCAACAACTTCATTCTGGTTGACTGGTGATGTAGAAAAGCAGGGTGAGGCTGAAATTACTGAGCGCTTAACCCAAGCAGCCCTCAATCATTTGAAGGATAAAGCGTTGGTATTCATGGCGCCACATCACGGCAGCAAAACATCTTCATCTCAAGAGCTCTTATTAGCGCTTAGCCCTGACGAAGCATTTGCCCAAAACGGATATCGCAATCGTTACGGACATCCACATCCAACAGTTACTGCTCGATATCAAAGTATGGGTATTCCATTTCACCAAACACCAACTACTGGCGCACAGGTTTGGGAATTTCCAGCCAGACTCGATGTAAAGCAGGGTAGGCCACTATTTTGGAGGGCGGATAGTAATAGTCTTTGGCATCGAAAGTCTCAAAAAAGCGTAAACTGAGAGCATGAAGAAATTCGTCGCATTTCTATTTATCAGTCTCTTCGTCAGCCAAATCAATGCTGCGATGATGCCTGTCGATTTAAATGCTTCAAGCACCGTAGTAATGATCTCCTTGCATGATCATTGCCAAGAGGCAGGATCGGTCGGTAATACCGAGGGCGGCAAGATGAGTGGCAATACTAGTGCTACCCATTATTGCTGTGCGGTAGTTGCGATTCTGACTGCTTCACCTGAATTTTCTTCGGCCAAGCTGGTCGACGTGTACTTGCATGGCGATATTTCAACACCTGCATCTAATATTGCTGAGTCCATTTACAAGCCTCCCAGAAATTATCTGTAATCACTTTAGATTGTGGCATTTAGATGCCTTTTGATAATTTCCGTTTTGGAGAATAGTAATGAACATGACTCACTACATGGAGCTATTGGCTGACAATCAGCCTTGGAACCTCTTAATCTTTATGGCGATACCGATCGTGCTCGCTGAAACGTTAGCAATCACTGAACTGTATATCTTATTTACCCGAAAATTTGATGGCTTTATTTATCACTTGAATCGATTTTCAGGAACGACAGTTGGCCTATATTTTATTGGCATCATCGCCTATTTAATAACTACTGCGGTACTCCCGATTACCAAAAATGATGAATGGCGCACTGCTATAGACGTAATTGCAGTGGCTAGTTATTTGATCGGGGGCTTGCCTCTAATTTGGATAGCGTTGCAAGAGTTTGGTTTTGTGAATAAAACCATGGACCAAATGGGTAAACTGAAAATTCATGCTATCTGTGTCGCATTATTTTTAGTATTTGGGCACATCGCCATGATTGCCGGCATGCTTGATCCCTCCCTTTTGGGTTACAAGGGGGCAAGCACTCATCAAATGGGCAATACCAGCAATAGTGCTGACCATGAGTTCTGTCATCCTGAAATGCATGAGGATATGAAGGCTGCACATCAGCAAATGATGAATGGCAGAAATATGCCAAATGGTAATTTCAATAAAAAGCCGATCAACCCGCAAGGTCATGCACACTAAAAACAAGTAAAGAAATGTAAAAAACCGCCTTCGTGAACTGACCCCCAAAAGTTGGACCTTATGTCCAACCAAGGGGGTTTTGTTTTATGAGCAAATACAGTACGGAGTTCAAACTCCATGTTTTATGAGCAAATACAGTACGGAGTTCAAACTCCAAGTAGTTAATGAGTATTTAAAATTTGGCGGCCAAAAACGGGTTGCTTATTTGTTTAATATCGGTCACTCGGATGTTCGTAAGTGGTCTCTAGCCTATCAGGCACATGGTCTTTCTGGACTTAATCCTGGCCCCCAAATGCATACTGCGCAGTTCAAGATGCAAGTTCTGCAATATATGGCTAGGCACCACCTATCCGCTAGGTCAGCAGCAGCCCACTTCAATATTGCCTCTCCCAGCACGATTTGGGTATGGCAAAAACTCTACAATAAGGACGGTGTCATAGCTCTAAACCCCAAACCTACTGGACGACCATTGAAGTTCAAACCGAGCAATATCAAGGCGCTTCTCGCTAAGCCACTAACCGAGCTCACCCATGAGGAGTTACTGTGCAGAGCGCAGTATTTAGAGGTGGAGAACGCTTACCTAAAAAAGCTCGAAGCCTTAGCCCAGCAAAAACACTTGGCAAGCAAGAACAAACCCAAGTAATTACTGAGTTAAGGCAGCGGTACCCATTACAAGCCATATTGACTGCAGCTCAGATGCCTAGGAGCGTCTACTACTACCAGGTCAGTGTTGGTAGTAAACCCGATTCTTATCTGGACGCAAAAACCCAAATTAAGACCATCTTCCATACCCACAAGGGTCGCTACGGCTACCGGCGAGTACAGGCAGAGCTGGGGCGTCAGAACCATTACCTTAATCACAAGACAGTCCAAAAACTCATGACTCAGATGGGGATCAAGTCGACCGTTAGGCCCAAGCGTTACCAGTCTTACAAAGGGTCCGTTGGCAAAGTAGCCCCCAATCTACTGAATCGTCACTTTGCATCTAAAAAACCAAATGAAAAGTGGGTAACCGATGTCACGGAGTTCAATATCAAAGGTGAAAAGGTTTACCTCTCGCCTATCTTGGATCTTTATAACCAGGAGATTATCTCGTATGAGATTGCTGACAGGCCACAGATCCATATGGTGATGCAGATGCTCCAAAGCGCCTTTAAAAGACTGCGTAAAAGGATCGCCCAATGCTGCACTCTGATCAGGGCTGGCAATACCAAATGGGGTTTTATCAGGAGGCATTAAAAGAACAAGGTATTACCCAAAGCATGTCCAGGAAAGGCAACTGTCTAGATAACGCTGTCATGGAGAACTGGTTTGGGATTATGAAAACGGAGTTCTTCTACCAACAGAAGTTTGAGACTATCGAATTATTTAAAGCGCAACTAAGGGAATACATCCATTACTACAACCATGATCGGATCAAACAAAAACTGAAGGGATTGAGCCCGGTGCAATACCGAACTCAATCCCTCGTGCTAACGCTAAAAAATTACTCTTCCCAAGGAAAGCGTGCACGACTTAACTCTTCCATAATTTCACGCTTACTCTTGGCGGCTTTTGTTGAGCGATTGATTCCATGCTTTTCTTCACCCACCTTAAATGCATCGGTATCAGCGAGTGCGTTGTTGGGGTCCTTAGCTAAAGATGTTGGCTTTTCAGCCCCCACTTTTCCTAAATGCTCTGGATTGGATTTATCTGTCATGACTCATTTCCTTGATTGGGCTTGCTTTGATTAAAGCATTGAGTCGGGAGCAATGAAAGTGGGGGATTTGGAGTCATAAGGCTAATTCATTGGATGCCTTTAAACTCTTACCGGATCCCAAAAAAGCAAAAAGCCCTTAAAAATTAAGGGCTTAGTACTGAATTACTGGTTGCGGGGGCAGGATTTGAACCTACGACCTTCGGGTTATGAGCCCGACGAGCTGCCAGACTGCTCCACCCCGCGTCTGAAGCTGAGATTCTACCATTTTTTAAGGGTCTCTGTCGAGATATTCCTTTAAATAGAGCTTAAATAAGCGGTTTTGAGAGCTAAATATCACTCCCGAGTCAGGCTGCATAAGGAGTAACATATTGCCGTGCAACATCACCTTAAGGTTTTGAGATGTCCATTAGCAATCCAGAATTTTCTAGCTCTACACTTTTGAATCCGGTTGAGGTTCATGGATCAGGAGGCGAGCATAAAAAAAGCCTCGGCGTAATGATGCTTGCGGCAATTGGTGTGGTGTTTGGGGATATCGGTACTAGTCCACTCTATGCGCTGAAGGAATGTTTCGATCCCCATCATGGCATCGCATATACACCCGAGGCTCTCTTTGGCGTCATCTCCATGATGATCTGGGCCCTCATTTTGGTGGTGACGGTGAAGTACGTGCTATTCGTGATGCGTGCAGATAACAAAGGGGAGGGTGGTGTTCTCTCATTAATGGCCCTGGCTCTACGTTCATTTGATAGCAAGTCAAAGAGCTACTTCTTCTTCATGATCATAGGCATGTTGGGTGCATGTATGTTGCTGGGTGAATCTGTAATTACACCGGCAATTTCTGTTTTGTCTGCGGTTGAGGGTATTGAGATTGCTGCACCTGGACTACATAAATTTATTATTCCGATTTCATTGGTGATTTTGGTCGCCTTATTTGTAATTCAAAAATTTGGCACTGCTGCTGTTGGTAAGTTGTTTGGCCCAATCACTTTGGCATGGTTTTTAACTCTTGCTGCCTTGGGCATTATTAATATTGGCGATGCACCAGAGATTATTGCTGCATTCAATCCCTGGTATGCCGTCAACTTCATCATTCAGCACCCAACTACTGCTTATATCGTGATGGGTGCCGTGGTTTTGGTTGTTACTGGTGTCGAAGCTTTGTATTTGGATATGGGGCACTTCGGACGCACTCCAGTCCGCTATGCGTGGCTTCTTGTCGTACTGCCCAGCTTATTAATTAACTACCTAGGTCAAGGCGCTCTAGTTCTATCAAACCCAGAAGCGATTAAAAACCCATTCTATTTAATGGTGCCTGATTGGGCTTTGTGGCCAACAGTTGGGTTAGCAACGGCAGCTACTGTGATTGCCTCTCAGGCTGTCATCTCTGGTGCTTATTCACTAGTGAGTCAGGCTATCTTGCTTGGTTTTATGCCGCGCATGAACATTCAACATACTTCTGATTCTGAGCAGGGTCAGATTTACATCCCGATGGTGAACTGGGCATTGCTATTTATGGTGGTGGTCACCATCATTGAATTTAGGGAATCAGTTAATCTAGCGGCGGCTTACGGTATTTCTGTAACCTCAACTATGCTGATCACTACCATTCTATTGGCCGTAGTAATGTTCCGTGAGTGGAAGATGAACATCCTTCTAGTGAGTTTCATCACGATCGCCTTCTTCGTTGTTGACCTTGCTTTTTGGACTGCAAACTTAATTAAGATCAAGGATGGCGGCTGGTACCCATTAGCCCTTGGCTTGTTGTGTTTTACCTGTCTGATCACCTGGTTCAGAGGCCGTCAGATTCTGCGTCAGCGCGCAATGGAAGAGGGTATTCAGCTGGGCAGCTTCATTGAATCCTTGCTGAAGCACCCACCACATCGGGTTGAAGGTACCGCCGTGTTCCTCACAGCCCACGTTGATTACTTGCCAGTTTCCTTCTTGCATAACCTTAAGCACAACCATGTGCTACATGAGAGAGTCTTCTTTTTGAAGGTCAGCATTTGGGACGTGCCCTATGTCAGCGATGAAGAGCGCATCACCATGAAAGATCTTGGCGGCAATATCCATGTGGTACGCGCCATTTATGGATTTAAAGAAACTCCAGATATGGGTTCCATCATCGATGTGATCGAGAAAACCTTTGGTATGAAGTTTGAGTTAATGAATACTTCATTCTTCTTATCGCGCGATACGATCGTCCCATCAGCAATTCCGGGTATGGCGATGTGGCGTGAACGCCTGTTCTGTTGGATGTACCAAAACGCGGGTCGCCAATCTGACTTCTTCAAGATTCCTGCCAATCGTTTAGTTGAGCTCGGCGCAAAGGTAGAGATTTGAGAAAGCCTGTCACCTTGCGCTCTCTGTTCTCATTGGGAGTATTCCTACTGATTTGCTCCTTCAGTAGTTTGGTGCTTGCCACTCCTGCCGAAGAAGCGCAGTTAGAACAACTCGACAAGATTGAGGGCGAGCTGGAGTTGCAACGCGATTGGGCTAAATATCGCTGGGAGAAAAGCAACTCTGAGTGCTATCAAAAGTACTGGGTGAATAGCTGTCTGAAAGATGCTCGTGCAGAGTACCGCAAAGAGATTGACCCAATTCGTGTGCAGGAAGTGGAGTTACACGAAGTCCAGCGTAAATTGCGTGCCAGCATTAAAGATCAACGTGATGCCGCTAAGATCGCCGAACGCGCTTCTGCTGAAAAAGCTGCTGAGCGCTCAGCTAATCAAAAAGAATTTGAAGAGAAGCAAAAGGCGGCAGCTGCTCGTGCAGCCGATCTGGAGCAGCGCCGCAAAGATGCACCTAAGCGTGCTCAAGAAAATAAAGCGGGCACTCAGCTCGATTAACTGATTTTTACTGCTTCACTAATTTACTGGGTAATACTTTGGCCAAGATTAAAACAATCTATATCTGTCAGTCATGTGGTGGAACCTCTGCCAAGTGGCAAGGACAGTGCCCTTCATGTCAGGCGTGGAATACGCTGGAGGAGGGCTTGCCTGAGGTGAGCTCGAATACTCGTTTTCAAGGTCTAGCTCAGTCTCTCCCACGTCAAAAGCTCTCCGCTATTAGCGCGGAAGATCTCCCGCGCTTTAGTACTGGCGTAGAAGAATTTGATCGCGTACTAGGTGGTGGATTGGTTCCTGGCGGAGTTGTTTTATTGGGTGGTGATCCCGGCATTGGTAAATCCACGTTATTGTTGCAAGCGCTTGCTGAGATGAGTGCTGCAGGTATGAATGTTCTTTACAGTAGTGGTGAAGAGTCTGCTGCGCAAATCGCTTTACGTGCAAAGCGTATTGCATTGGATGCTCCCCAATTAGAGGTGCTGGCTGAGATACAGTTGGAAAAGCTCCTATCCATCATGGATACAGTGAAACCACAGGTTTTGGTGGTTGATTCTATTCAGACTTTGTATTCAGAAGTACTGAGCTCTGCTCCGGGCTCGGTGGCGCAAGTACGAGAGTGCGCTGCACAGTTAACTCGGGCTGCTAAATCCAGCGGTATCTGCGTCTTGATGGTGGGACATGTCACTAAAGATGGCCACTTAGCTGGACCTCGTGTGCTTGAGCATATTGTGGATACCGTTCTCTACTTTGAGGGCGATACCCACTCCTCATTTAGATTGGTGCGCTCCATTAAAAACCGTTTTGGCGCCGTAAATGAATTGGGTGTATTTGCCATGACAGAAAAAGGTCTACGTGGCGTTGCTAATCCCTCAGCCATTTTCCTATCCCAGCATGCCGAGATGGTGCCTGGTGCCTGCGTGCTGGTCACACAAGAGGGTACTCGTCCGCTCCTAGTAGAGATTCAGGCTTTGGTAGATACGGCGCATATTCCTAATCCACGCCGTTTAGCCGTTGGTTTGGAGCAGGCCCGTTTAGCGATGCTCCTAGCGGTATTGCATCGTCACGCAGGTGTCGCCTGCTTTGATCAAGATGTCTTTCTAAATGCAGTAGGTGGCGTAAAGATCTCAGAGCCAGCAGCTGACTTAGCAGTATTGTTGGCAATCCAATCTTCAATTCGGAATAAAGCACTACCTAAGGAATTGATCGTATTCGGAGAGGTTGGTTTGGCTGGGGAAATTCGTCCATGCCCACGTGGCCAAGAACGTTTGAAAGAAGCAGCCAAGCTAGGCTTTACTGTTGCCATTATTCCGAAGGCCAATATGCCGAAGGCAAAGATTCCGGGATTAAGCGTGATACCAGTAGAGCGAATTGATCAAGCTATTTCTGCGGCTGCAGAACTCAGTTAGAGCAATAAAAACTTAGCGCAAGTCTTCTGCTTGAATGAGTAGAACTTGCTCGTCACCTGCAGATACTTCCATCCAAATAACAGGAATCTGCGGAAACGCTTTTTTAAAGTGCTCATACTCATTGCCGATCTCAATCAGAATGGCGCCACGCTCAGATAGATAGTCGGGGGCGCCAGCAATAATCTTGCGGATGAGATCCATGCCGTCATAGCCACCAGCCAATGCAAGAGCAGGCTCTGCATGGTATTCAGCGGGAAGGGCATTCATGGAGTTGGTATTGACGTAAGGCGGGTTACAAATGATGAGATCAAAGAGATTGTCTTCATGGGGCTCTGGAAGGGCATCCCACAGATCACCCTCAAAAAGCTCTACTTGCGAAGTGAGGCCATGGCGATCAAGATTACGTGATGCCACCGCTAATGCAGGCAAGCTAATGTCACAAGCGCTGACATGAATATCGGGGCAAGCTAAGGCTAGCAAAATCGCTAGAGAGCCATTGCCGGTACAAAGGTCTAGAGCTTTGCCATCCGCTGGTAGCCAAGGCTCCAGTGAGCCATCAACGATTAACTCGGCAATCCAGGAGCGGGGAACAATACTTTGTTCGCTGGAGAAGAATGGCACACCCATTAACCAAGCTTCACCCAAAATATAGGCTAAGGGCTTGCGTGTGGAGATGCGGGTTTCTGTAACCTCAAACGCTTTGGCGATTTGTTTGTCACTGATGACTTGCTCTAAGTGATTTAGTGCATCAGTAGGGCTGAGATCTAGCTGTTTGCTGGCAATCCACAGCGCTTCGCTTTGGGCATCAATCGCACCATGACCATAGTGCAAATCCGCAGCTTCTAGTCGTTGCGCAATTTGATTAATACATTGATCAAGCGTCAGAGATTGCTGGGGCGCAGGGTCCATTAGGATTTTTTATAAGAAGTGTTTGACTAAACAGTCTTAAGCAACGAGGTGCTCGAGGGTCTTACGAAAGATATTTTTGAGTGGCACAACATCATCCACAATCACGCACTCATCAATTTTGTGACTTGTTGCGTTGAGTGGGCCGAACTCCACAACCTCTTTGCAGATCTTGGCAATAAAGCGACCGTCACTTGTGCCACCAGTGGTGGAGAGTTCTGTATCAATTTTGGTTTCAGCTTTAATGGCTTTGCGTAGAGCGCCAGCAAGGGCGCCATCACCAGTAATAAATGGACTGCCACCCAAGACCCAGTCAATCTCAAAGTCGAGACCAGCAGCAGTGAGAATTCCTTCTAGGCGGCTACGCAATTCTTCTGGCTTGCTCTCAGTAGAGAAGCGGAAGTTGAAATCAATTGCCAGTTCACCAGGAATGACATTATTCGCACCAGTGCCTGCATGAATGTTGGAAATCTGGAAGCTGGTGGGTTGGAAATACTGGTTACCTTTATCCCACTCAGTCTCAACTAGCGCTTGAATTGCTGGTGCTGAAATATGAATCGGGTTCTTGCCGAGGTGGGGGTAGGCGATATGTGCCTGTATGCCCTTAACTCGAAGCTTGCCTGAGAGTGATCCTCGGCGACCGTTCTTAATCATGTCACCCAATTGGTCGACTGAAGTTGGCTCGCCGATGACGCAATAATCTAAACGCTGCCCCTGCTTTTGCAAGCGCTCACACATGATGACAGTGCCATCGTTGGCTGGACCTTCTTCATCACTGGTGATCAAAAAGGCAATGGAGCCTTTGTGATTGGGATGGGTGATGACGAATTCTTCTGTTGCAACAACAAATGCTGCAAGCGAGGTTTTCATATCCGCAGCGCCACGACCGTAGAGCATGCCATCTCGAATAGTTGGAGTGAATGGATCATTGGTCCATTTTTCTAGTGGGCCAGTTGGCACAACGTCAGTGTGACCAGCAAACATCAAGACTTCACCTTGATCTCCGGCACTACCTTTTTTGATTGCCCACAGATTGGTGACCTGAAAACTCTCCGGGCCACTAATCACGCTCTCAGTATGAAAACCAATTGCCTGAAGGCGCTTGGCGATGAGCTCCTGACAGCCCCCGTCCGCTGGGGTTACCGAGCGGCAGGAGATGAGGGCTTCAGTTAACTCAAGGGTAGAGCTCATAGCTTTGGCTTAATCGCGCAAGAGTTCGTTAATTGCAGTCTTTGCTCTAGTTTGAGCATCAACCTTCTTTACGATGATCGCAGCGTACAGGCTATATTTACCGCAGGCAGAAGGCAGGGAGCCTGGCACTACAACAGAACCTGCTGGTACGCGACCGTAATGAATCTCACCGGTTTCGCGGTCATAAATCTTGGTGCTTTGACCAATGTATACGCCCATCGAGAGAACGGCATTTTCTTCAATAACCACGCCTTCAACGACCTCAGAACGGGCGCCAATAAAGCAGTTATCTTCAATAATCACTGGGCCAGCTTGGATTGGCTCTAAAACACCGCCAATGCCAACGCCACCAGAAAGATGAACGTTTTTACCGATTTGGGCACATGAACCTACCGTTGCCCAGGTGTCAACCATAGTGCCTTCACCAACATAGGCGCCAATATTGACATAGGAAGGCATTAAAACAGCGTTTTTGCCAATAAATGAGCCACGACGAGCCATTGCAGGGGGAACTACGCGGAAACCGCCATTGGCGAAGTCTTCGGCGGTGTAGTTCTCGAACTTGCTAGGTACCTTGTCGTAGAACTGTGTATAGCCACCAGCACCCATTGGCTTGTTGTCTTCTAGGCGGAAAGATAGCAAAACTGCCTTTTTAACCCACTGGTTCACTTCCCATTTGCCAACGCTACGGCGCTCAGCCACGCGAATACTGCCTGTATTGAGGCCCTCAAGTACGGCGTTCACGGCGTTACGGATTTCCCCAGAAACGGCCTCAGGAGACAGGTTTGCGCGGTTTTCCCAGGCTTGGTCGATGATGCTTTGTGGTGATTTGCTCATGCTTTTCAGTTAACTATCAGATTGTTAAGGGGTTTTGCCCCGGGATGTAGATTAATCATTATATCGGTGGGGCAAAAACCCGTGCGAGGAGCCCCAAGCTTGCTATCATCTTCCCACTTTAATAATAATTTTTACCCCCTTATTTAAACCCCTTTTTTCCCTGCAAAGTACGCCGTGCAACTGAAATCCATCAAACTTTCCGGCTTTAAGTCCTTCGTCGACCCAACCCATTTCGAAATGCCAGGTCAATTGATCGGTGTTGTGGGTCCTAACGGTTGCGGAAAGTCGAACATTATTGACGCTGTACGCTGGGTTTTGGGTGAGTCTCGCGCTAGTGAATTACGTGGCGAATCCATGCAGGACGTTATTTTTAATGGTTCTGGTTTGCGTAAACCATCTGGCCGTGCCAGCGTGGAACTCATTTTTGATAATTCAGAGGGGCGCGCTCAGAGTCAGTGGAGTGCTTTTACAGAATTAGGTATTAAACGCGTTTTGACACGTGACGGTAACTCTAGTTATTACGTTAATAACCAAGTGGTGCGCCGTAAAGACATTCAAGATATTTTCTTGGGTACCGGTATGGGCCCAAGAGGTTACGCCATTATTGGACAGGGCACGATCAACCGTATCTTGGAAGCAAAGCCAGAAGAGTTGCGTGTTTTCTTGGAAGAAGCGGCAGGTGTTTCTAAATATAAAGAGCGTCGTAAAGAAACCGCTTCCCGTCTTGAAGATACAAAAGAAAACTTAGTGCGCGTTGAAGATATTTTGCGTGAGCTTGATCAACAGCTTACCCGCTTAGAGAAGCAGGCAACCGTTGCTGAGCGTCATGCTGAACTGTCTACTGAGATGAAGTCGCAGCAACAGTTACTCTGGTTTGTACGTCAGACTGAGGCTGGCAAAGAGCAAGAGCGTCATGCCAATGGCATTCGTGATACTCAAGTAAGCCTGGAAGAGCAGACCGCAAAAATGCGTCACGCCGAAACTGAACTTGAAACTATGCGTACTGAACAGTACGCTCTGCAAGATAAGGTATCTCAGGCTCAGGGTGATTTGTACCAAACCAATGCTGATGTTAGTCAAGTAGAGTCACAGATTCGTTATGTGCAAGAAGCGCGTCAACGTCTGCAACAACAATCTCAAGATTTACTAGCTCAACTTCAACGTTGGACTGTTCAAGAAACGGATGCTGCGCAAGCACAACGTACCGCAGAACAAGAGCTCAGCTTAGCCGCAGAAAAAGAGCAAACATTAATCGCTGATTTATCTGGCTTGCAAGAGCAAATGCCGGCTCGCGAAGAAGCTTATCAAGTTCACGCACGCGAACTTAACGATGCTCGTGAAAACTTGGCAACGATTGATCAGCGCTTAGCTAGTTTGGGTGAGCGCGTTAAAGCTATCACCACCCAGGTTGAAGAACTCAAGGGGCGCGATACCCGTCTTGAGGCAGAGCTTACTGGTATGCGTAGACCCGATGCCGAAGCATTGCAAATGGCAATTGATCGTCATGCGATGGCACAGCGCAAAGTGGATGAAGCGAGACAGAAAGCAGGCGAGGCGCAGCAACGTGTCCCGGCTGCCGATGAAGCTCGTAACACTGCACAGCAACAAATTCAGTCAGCTAATCAAGAATTAGCTCAAACCGAAGCAAAGCTCACTGCATTAACTGCATTGCAAGCGAGTGTTCAGGCGCAAGGCAAGATTGGTCCATGGCTTGAGAGTAAAGGTTTAAAAGAGAGCAAACGTTTATGGCAAGAGCTCAAAGTGGAGAGTGGCTGGGAAGCGGCATTAGAGTCTGTATTGCGCGAGCGCTTAGCCGCCGTTACAGCGAAAAGCGTTCAAGAAACCTTAGCTTTAGCAAATGATGCCCCTCCAAGTCGTCTAGCAATTTTGTTAACAGAAGATATTTCTCCTGCGCACACTACTGTGCCGGCGGATTTCACACCACTGTTGACCCGCGTTCAGAGTGCGGGTGCGCCGCGTGTTGCTGCTGTATTGCAAGAGTGGTTGGATAACATCTACATAGCCAACAGTTTGGAGGATGCATTGCATCGCCGCGAGAAGTTACCTGCCGGCGGTGCTTTCGTTACCCAACAAGGTCACTTAGTCAGTCGTGTGGGTGTGCAATTATACGCAGCCGACTCAGAGCAGGCTGGCATGTTGGCACGCGCTCAAGAGATGGAAGGTCTCGAGAAGCAATTGCGTGCGCAGAAGTTAATTCAGAGTGAGTTGCAGGGCGAGTTAGATCAATGCGCTGCCAACTATCAGGCTGCCCACCAAGCTGCTGAGCAAACCCGCATTGCTGCAGAGCAAGCCGTACAAGAAGTGCATGGCTTTGAAGTGGAAAGAATGCAATTAACTCAAGCTGAAGAAAAGTACAGCCAACGTGCCGAACAAATTCAGGGGGAGTTAAGTGAGTTGCGCCAGCAAATGGAGCAATTGACTCAAACTCAAGAGCAATCAGCCGAAGAGTTTGCCCAGTCAGAAGAGTCTAAGCAAGGCTTGCAAGAGAATCTTACGATCGCTCAAGAAAAACTCGAATTAGCCACTCAAGAGCGCGATCGTCTCCGTGAAGCCTTGCGCTCATCAGAGATGTCAGCTCAAGAAGCAGCATTCGCAACCCGTTCTTTACAGCAACGCATTGCTGACTTGCAGCGCGATCAAAGTACTGCGCGTGTGCAGATCATGGAGATTCAGGATAAGCAGGCTACTTCTGAGCAAGAGCTTGAAACTCTCAGCGATGAAGAAGCGCAAGATAAGTTGCAAGGACTCTTGCTAGCCCGCAGTGCTCGCGAGGCAGCACTGGCTAATGCCCGTACTGAACAGGATGCTTTATTGCATCAATTGCGTGAAGCGGATGAAGTGCGCTTGCAGATTGAGCGCAGTCTTCAGCCAATGCGTGACAAGGTGGTGGATTTGCAGTTGCGTGAGCAGGCTGCCCGTTTGAACTTTGAGCAATTTGCAACTTTACTGTCAGACGCCGAAGCAGATTTAACTGCATTGGAAGCAAGCTTTAGTCCTGACCTTAAGGTAGGCGCTTTGCAAACCGAAGTAAATCGTCTCAACTCAGAAATTCAATCTTTGGGCCCAGTCAATATGGCCGCCTTAGATGAGCTCTCTAGCTCACGCGAGCGTAAGCAGTTCTTGGATGCGCAATCTGCTGACTTGAATGAAGCGATGCAGACTTTGACAGATGCGATTGCAAAGATCGATGCGGAAACTCGTGACCTCTTGCAGGGCACCTTTGATCAGGTTAATACCCATTTCGGCAAACTGTTCCCAGAGTTGTTTGGTGGTGGTCATGCAGAGTTGGTCATGACTGGTGAGGAGATTCTGGATGCCGGTGTGCAGGTGATGGCCCAGCCTCCAGGCAAGAAGAATAGCTCTATTTACCTCCTCTCTGGTGGCGAGAAGGCTTTGACTGCGATTGCTTTGGTCTTCTCCTTGTTCCTGCTCAATCCTGCACCGTTCTGCTTGCTCGATGAGGTTGATGCACCTTTGGATGATGCGAATACCTTGCGTTATGCGCAGATGGTTGCCAAAATGTCTAACAAGACACAATTTGTGTTCATCTCACATAACAAGATCACCATGGAAATCGCTCATCAGTTGATTGGTGTGACCATGCAAGAGCAGGGTGTATCTCGTATTGTGGCGGTGGATATTTCTTCTGCAGTATCTATGGTGGAGGCAGCTTAAGTGGATCTAGAGCAATTCATGACAATGCTAGGTTTGTCTGACTTGCAGTTTGCTTTGGCTGTTATTGGCCTGCTGATTCTTATCTCGGTAGCCGTACTGAATCTCAAATACGCTCGTGCTCGCCGTAAGGCAAAAGCTGCTAGCGAATATTCTGCCGAGAAGGGCTTCTCAAGAGAGCCTTCTTTTGGCCAAGGATTTGCCGAGACAGAAGAGCGTGCTGAGCCTACATTTGGTGATGTTAATTTCTCAACCCCCGCGATTCCAGAGAGCTTCTCAATTGACCCTCGCATTGATTGCGTTATTACTCTGCGTTTTGATGAGGGTATTAGTGGCGCTGAAATCTTAGAAGAAATCAATGCTTGGAATGACATTCCCGCAACTTCCACAGCCCGTTGGATGTGCGAGGGTCTAAACGCAGATGTTGATGCTGCTGAAGACTGGGAAGCTCTGCGCCCAGAAGCGTCTTATTCTGAGTTGCAGTTAGCAATTCAACTGGCGAGCCGCCGCGGCCCAATTGGCGTCTTAGAGTTATCTGATTTTTGCTCCCGTGCGCAAGCACTTGCAGAAACCCTGGGCTCCCAAATTGATATGCCAAGCGTGAATGCCATGCTCGAGAGCGCCAAAGAGCTCGATGTTATGGCGGCCGAAAGTGATATTCAATTAAGCATCAATGTTCTATTCGATGAGGCGAACCCTGGCGCCAACTTTGATGCCTTGATGCGCAAACGCGGTTTTAGACTTTCTCGCAATGGCCGTGCCTATGAGTTTTATAGCAATGGCACACTCATCTTTACCAGCGCAGAAATCGATCCCAATGCGCCTGTTAAGCAAGTAACCCTATTACTTGAAGTTCCTTTGGTATCACATGATGAACGTGCTTTCGAGCGCATGCTCGGTGAGGGCATTGAAATTTCTCAAGCTGCCCATGGTCGCTTGGTTGACGACAACGGTATTAATTTGACTGAAGCTGCGGTGATTAGTATTCGTCAGCACCTCGATGTCTTGTATGCCAATATTGAGAAGGGTGGCGTTCCGGCTGGCTCTTCTACTGCTAGCAGACTCTTTAGTTAAGGAACTCCTTTGTCGTCCTCTAGTCCGACAAATTTAGCGGATCGCTACGCATTCTTACAGGCTGAGTTAGCGTGCTTGGAGCATGCTTACTATGTCCTAGACAACCCCATAGTTCCTGATAGTGAGTACGACCGCCTATATCGAGAGCTAATTGAGATAGAGGCAAATCATCCTGAATGGATTACAGCTAACTCACTCTCGCAAAGAGTGGGTGGTGCCGCTCTCAAAGAATTTGATTCGGTTGCACATGCAGTGCCAATGCTTTCTTTAAACAATGCCTTTGAAGATGTCGAGCTAATAGCTTTTGACCGCCGCTGCCGTGAAGGTTTGCACGTCGACCAAGTGGATTACGCGGGCGAACTCAAATTTGATGGCCTAGCAATCTCACTGCGCTATGAGCATGGCTCATTAGTCAGAGCAGCCACTCGTGGCGATGGTGCTAGCGGTGAAGACGTTACAGCCAATATCAAAACCATTAGAGCTATTCCACTAAAGCTGACAGGTGAGAATATTCCAGCAGTATTGGAAGTACGTGGTGAAGTCTTTATGTATCTCAAAGACTTCCAGAAAATGAATCAGCAAGCCGCAGCCCAGGGTGAGAAAGAATTCGCCAACCCTCGTAATGCAGCTGCAGGTAGTTTGCGTCAACTCGATTCCAGGATCACCGCTAAAAGACCATTGTCATTCTTTGCTTATGGCTTGGGAGCACTAGAGCCGAACTCTTGGCTGCCCAAAACCCATGAAGAGCTTCTCAATGCATACGTAAAGCTGGGCTTGCCGGTTTGCACAGAGCGCCGTGTACTCAAATCCGTAGAAGAGATTTTGGCCTTTTATAACGAGGTTGGCGCCAAACGTGATGAACTTCCTTATGACATCGATGGCGTGGTCTATAAAGTTAATTCCTTTGCAGAGCAAGCCAAGCTGGGTTTTGTATCGAGGGCTCCACGCTTTGCTTTAGCCCATAAGTTCCCAGCGCAAGAAGCCTTAACTACCGTTCTCGGAATTGATGTACAAGTGGGACGCACTGGCGCCATCACTCCAGTCGCAAGACTTGCCCCGGTAGAAGTAGGTGGCGTCACCGTCACCAATGCCACCCTCCACAATGAAGACGAAG
This sequence comes from Polynucleobacter sp. 39-46-10, assembly GCF_002282275.1. Lineage (NCBI taxonomy): Bacteria > Pseudomonadati > Pseudomonadota > Betaproteobacteria > Burkholderiales > Burkholderiaceae > Polynucleobacter > Polynucleobacter sp. 39-46-10. The sequence goes on from NZ_NCJB01000001.1 coordinate 63,256, forward strand.
TGAAGCGTAAGGATGTACGCATTGGCGATACCGTTTCCGTCAGAAGAGCGGGGGATGTTATTCCCGAAGTGGTCTCTGTGCTCAAAGAGCGTCGCCCAGAAAACGCAACAGAATTTGTAATGCCAACAAATTGCCCTGTATGTGATTCACATATTGAGCGCTTGACTGATGAAGCGGTTGCACGTTGTAGCGGGGGCTTATTCTGCGGAGCACAGCGCAAGCAGGCATTAATTCATTTTGCCCACAGAAGAGCGTTGGATATTGAAGGTCTAGGCGAGAAGATCGTTGATCAATTAGTCGATCACAAGCTAGTCAGAACACCAGCTGATCTCTATCGCCTTGGCTTTACAGCTATTGCGAACCTGGAGCGCATGGGCGATAAGTCTGCAGATAACCTCATACAGGCAATCAATCAATCGAGAAACACCACGCTAGCGAGATTCATATTTGCATTGGGTATTCGTCATGTGGGCGAGACCACTGCTAAAGACTTGGCTAATCACTATCAATCCATGCACGCCTTAATGGATGCAAGCCTCGAAGACTTATTAACTGTAAAAGACATTGGCCCTGTAGTGGCAGACTCAATAACGAGCTTTATGGAAGAGGCCCACAACCGTGAAGTGATTGAGCAACTCTTAGCTTCAGGTATGCAGCTATATGTTGAGGAAAAAGTCATCAGCGCCGCCGTAGCGGGAAAAACCTTTGTACTTACAGGCACATTCCCGACCATGACAAGAGATGAAGCAAAAGACTTGCTCGAAAAAGCTGGTGCCAAAGTTGCCGGATCAGTCTCCAAGAAAACCGACTACGTGGTTGCAGGATCGGATGCTGGAAGTAAGTTGACTAAGGCAGAAGAGTTAGGCGTTCCGGTGATTGATGAGTCGGCTATGCTGGAGTTGTTGGCCTAGATCTCCGCCAATACGAGACCGTCTCTAGTTGCCTTCCTACCCCTTTCGCCAAGCCAATAGGTATTGCAAGGGTTTTTAGAGATACAACGCCTTTGTTACCAAAAACTTAGCGGGTTTGCTTGAGATGAGTCCCGTTGGATGATTGGCGACTCTGCAAACGTGCGGTTTCAATAGAAAAATCAGTATGTAGTATTCAAGGTTGGTATTGGGGTATTCGCGCTCCCAGTTGCCCGGTATCTTTTCTGACTTCAATAATTGGATTTTCTGGATTTTCATTTGAAAAGCCGATATAGCCCATTGGGATTACAACCTTTTTATTCCCAAGAGAAATCCAAGAGGCCCCCACATATGACCTCACATACGTTACATATTTAACATCTGTTGTTGGCTTAAGGATAATTTCAGCATCTGGTCCAGATAGTTCAATGGCTGAATTTCCTGTCACGATATTCAAAGTCTTGGAGCCAGCTTCAAAATCCTTTATTTGAACTCTGATTTT
>NZ_NCJB01000125.1:0-9794 GCF_002282275.1 Polynucleobacter sp. 39-46-10
ATCAATAAAGTCTTAAACCATTCCATGGCTTATCTCCAAATAAAAAATCTAGGCCTGACAAATAGCTAGAAAATCTTGTGGGTTCAATGAGGCTCCCCCAATCAATCCACCATCAATATCCGGCATTGCAAACAGTTCAACGGCATTATCAGGTTTAACGCTGCCGCCGTACAAAATTCCCACGTGGGAAGCTACATCTTCATCAAATTCCGCCAATTGCAAGCGAATTGCTCGGTGTATATCTTGAGCCATCTGAGCGCTTGCCACCTTACCCGTGCCGATAGCCCAAATAGGCTCATAAGCAATCAGGCAGTCAGCCAAACGGTCTTGCAAAATAGCGACCTGCTTTGAAATTTGACCTCGCACTATCTCAACCTCACGACCAGAGTTACGTTCATCAGCAGACTCACCGACACAAATCACTGGGATCATGCCATTATCGAGCACCTGAAGGGCCTTCTCGGCGACCTGCTCATCAGTCTCCCGATGGTATTGGCGACGCTCAGAATGACCAACAATCACGTAGGTGCAATCTAACTCTTTCAGCATAAAGGCAGCAACTTCGCCGGTATACGCGCCATCAGCATAAGCCGAAGCATCTTGAGCGCCCAAGCTTAAAAAAGCTAATGAGCAATCACGAATCAAATCACCACACTGCGCTAAGTAAGGCGCCGGCACACAAACTGCATACTTTCGGCCTGCTGGCATCCCCTGCTCCATACCACGGCAAACGGTCTTGACCCAGTCTGCATTGCTTGCAAGACTACCGTTCATTTTCCAGTTGCCGATAACAGTGAGTGGACGCATTAAATCTAGCTCAATACTTAAACGGTCAACACGATCTTGCCAACATGCTCAGAAGACTCCATCAAACGATGGGCATCAGCCGCTTGGTCTAAGGTGAATGTTTTATAAATCACTGGCTTTAACTTACCCGCATCTAGCAAAGGCCAAATACGCGCATGTAACTGCTGGGTAATCTGCTTCTTAAATGACACAGGACGTGGGCGCAATGTAGAACCAGTGATGGTTAGACGACGACGCAAAATTTGCCCAGTATTTACTTCAGCCTTTGATCCACCCATGATCGCAATAATCACAATGCGGCCATCATCAGCTAAGCAATCAATTTCTTTTTGTACGTAAGCACCAGTAACCATGTCGAGTACCACATTGACACCCTTACCGTCAGTTGCCTTTTTCACTTCTTCTACAAAGTCTTGTGTCTTGTAATTGATCGCCAAGTCAGCACCTAAAGCTACGCAAGCTGCGCACTTCTCATCGGTACCAGCAGTAACAAATACTTTATGACCCAAGGCTTTTGCAATCAAAATCGCAGTGACTCCAATACCGCTAGAGCCGCCTTGCACTAGCAAGGTTTCACCTTCAGATAACTCGCCACGCATGAAGACGTTGCTCCATACGGTGTAAAAAGTTTCAGGCAAGGACGCTGCCTCTTGATCTGTAAACCCTTTTGGATAAGGTAAGCATTGCGCAATAGGAGCCGTACACAGTTCTGCGTAACCACCACCCTGCACAAGCGCACAAACCTTATCGCCAACTTTGAGGCCAAACAGATTGTCAGCATGAGCTAAATCACCGCCAACAATCTCACCAGCCACCTCGAGACCAGGAATATCAGATGCGCCTGCTGGGACCGGGTAATGGCCTTTGCGTTGCAAAACGTCTGGACGATTAATTCCAGCAGCAATCACCTTAATCAAAATCTCACCCGTACCAGCAGCCGGAGCCACCGGGTCAGGACGAGTGGCAGCCACCAGCATCTCTGGTGCGCCAAATTCTTTGATTTCCATTACACGCATATGAACTCCCGCTCGCTGACTTTACTTAAGCAGATTCGCCAGATGTAGGAGCGGCTTCAGCAGTAGCTTCAGCACCCGTCAAAGGAGCAATCGTGCCACCTTCATCAGCCATCGCAGCTTTGAGAGATAAACGCAAACGACCACGCTCATCAGCAGCTAACAACTTCACGCGAACCACTTGGCCTTCTGCTAAGTAGTCTTTAACTTCTTTTACACGCTCATTAGAAATTTCTGAGATGTGCAAGAGGCCATCTTTACCTGGAAGAATGTTTACCAAAGCACCAAACTCGAGCAACTTCACTACTGGACCTTCGTAGATCTTGCCTACTTCAGCTTCAGCGGTAATGCCTTCGATGCGTGCTTTTGCTTCAGCCATGCCTTCAGCAGAAGTAGAAGCAATGGTTACAGTACCGTCGTCTTTAATGTCGATGCTGCAACCAGTTTCTTTAGTCAAGGCTTGAATTGTTGCGCCGCCCTTACCGATGACTTCACGAATCTTGTCTGGATGAATCTTGAAAGAAACCATACGTGGAGCATGTGCAGACAATTCAGTGCGAACTGAACCCATCGCTTCTTGCATCTTGCTCAAAATGTGCAAACGGCCTTCTTTAGCTTGAGCCAATGCAACTTGCATAATTTCTTTAGTAATACCTTGAACCTTAATGTCCATTTGCAAAGCAGTAATACCGTTAGCGGTACCGGCTACTTTGAAATCCATATCACCTAAGTGATCTTCATCACCCAAGATGTCTGTCAATACCGCAAAACGGTTGCCGTCCAAAATCAAGCCCATTGCAACACCGGCAACGTGCGCCTTAACTGGAACACCAGCATCCATCATTGCCAAGCAGCCACCGCAAACGGAAGCCATGGATGAAGAACCATTGGACTCAGTAATTTCTGAAACTACACGAATGCTATATGCGAAATCTTCTGCACTTGGCAATACCGGAATCAATGCGCGCTTAGCCAAACGGCCATGACCAATTTCACGACGCTTAGGGCTACCTACACGACCAGTTTCGCCAGTAGCGAACGGAGGCATGTTGTAGTGGAACATAAAGCGATCACGGTACTCGCCTTCGAGTGCATCAATGATCTGCTCATCACGTGCAGTACCTAAAGTAGCTACTACGAGAGCCTGTGTCTCACCACGAGTAAACAATGCTGAACCGTGTGTGCGTGGCAATACGCCATTACGAATTTCGATCGGACGAACAGTGCGTGTATCGCGACCATCAATACGTGGCTCGCCATTTAAAATCTGGCTACGAACAATCTTCGCTTCGATTTCAAACAAGATGTCGTTAACAGCAACAGCGTCAACATCACCCTCTTCTTGTAACTTAGCTACCACTGTTTTAGTGATTTCTTTGAGCTTGTCTGAACGAGCGCCCTTTTGACGAATCTGATAAGCCTCGCGCAATGGCGCTTCAGCCAATGCAGTGACCTTAGCAATGAATGGCTCATCTTTAGGAGGCTCATCTTTAGGAGCAGCAGTCCAATCCCACTCTGGCTTGCCAGCTTCAGTTACTAGTTCGTTAATTGCATTGATGGCAGTTTGCATTTGGTCGTGACCGTATACAACTGCACCCAACATGATTTCTTCAGACAACTGATTAGCTTCTGACTCAACCATCAATACAGCGGCTTGTGTACCAGCAACAATTAAATCCATCTCGCTAGCAGCTTGCTCTGTACGAGTTGGGTTCAAAAGGTATTGACCGTTAGCGTAACCAACACGTGCCGCGCCAACTGGGCCAGCAAATGGAATGCCCGAAACAGCCAAAGCTGCAGAAGCAGCGATCAATGCCGGAATATCAGCTGGAACGTCTGGGTTGATCGACAACACATGAACTACTACCTGCACTTCGTTCAAGAAGCCTTCTGGAAACAATGGACGCAATGGACGATCGATCAAACGGGAGATCAATGTCTCGCCTTCTGATGGACGACCTTCACGACGGAAGAAGCCACCAGGAATTTTTCCTGCGGCGTAAGTTTTCTCGAGATAATCAACAGTCAATGGGAAAAAAGACTGGCCTGGCTTAGCTGATTTAGAGGCAACTACTGTGCCCATTACTACTGTGTCATCAACATTAACAATGACAGCACCACCAGCTTGACGAGCAATCTCGCCTGTTTCCATTGTTACCTGATGATTGCCCCATTGAAACGTCTTTACTGCTTTTTTAAACATAGTCATTCTGATCTTCTCCAAATTGTTCACGCAAAAGCCACATGGATTTCACGCTTGTCGTGGGATAAAGCAGTGTCACGACAACACTGGAGCGTTTGAAGATCACAAGGGATGCCATTCCAGGGAGGCACTGGATTCTTCAACCCAGAAACTCATTGGAATGACACGATCCCCTACACAAATAATCTTGAAGCGCTCAAAAAACATGCCACCTGCTTAAGACTGATTCTGCTAAGAAACAACCCTAAGATAGATGGCATTGCAATACCGATAAGAATTACTTACGGAGACCTAATTTCTCGATCAATGCGCGATAGCGACCCAAATCCTTGCCTTTGAGGTAATCCAAAAGGCGGCGGCGGCGTGAAACCATCTTCAACAAACCACGACGGCTGTGATGATCTTTAGCGTTAGCTTTGAAATGGGGGGTTAATTCATTGATGCGGGCTGTTAGCAATGAAACTTGAACTTCAGGGCTACCCGTATCGTTTGCGCTGCGCGCGTTTTCTTTGACGATTTCCGCCGTTTTAATATCAGCAACTGCCATTTTCATACTCCTTACTTGCGAACACCTGAGCTTTCACCCAAATCGTGTCGTGCATTTATTAATCAAATAAAACAAAAAAAGCTTTAAAAATCAAAGCCATCGAATTGTAGCAGATCACCTATTCAGGGGCTATCCACCCCAAAACTGGCCGTTTATGGACCAATGAGGGGCTTTAAATGAATAAAACTATATAAATCAATAACTTATATTGAAATTAAGGGGTCATTTGGGCATTTAACTTGGCCTGGCTTGGGTCGTGGAGCTTATTCAAGGCCGATAAATAGGCTTTTGCTGAGGCAGCAATGATGTCTGGATCAGTTCCAACACCATTGACGATACGGCCACCTTTAGCAAGTCTGACGGTAACCTCGCCTTGAGATTGGGTGCCTGAGGTAATTGCATTGACAGAGTAAAGCAACTGCTCTGCCCCGCTCTTCACAATCTCTTCAATCGCATTCAAGCTAGCGTCAACCGGTCCATTACCTTCAGCCTCAGAGCTTGCCTCTTTTTCGCCCACTCGAAAGGTGACTTTAGATTTTGGTCGCTCACCTGTTTCAGAATGCTGACTCAAAGAAATAAATTTATAAAACTCGCCTGCCTCAGCAGCAGCTGAATTAGACATGATGGCAATAATATCCTCATCAAATATTTCTGATTTTTGATCTGCCAATGCCTTGAAGCGAACAAATGCTTCGTTCAAATCTGCTTCAGCTTCAATTGCAATACCCAACTCTTGTAAGCGTTGCTTGAATGCATTACGTCCAGACAACTTGCCCAACACAATCTTATTGGCAGACCAGCCCACATCTTCTGCACGCATAATTTCATAGGTATCGCGATTCTTCAGGATACCGTCTTGATGGATGCCTGAAGTATGGGCAAATGCATTCGCCCCAACAACTGCTTTATTGGGTTGAACCACAAAACCCGTGATCTGAGAAACCAACTTAGAGGCAGGAACAATTTGAGTAGCATCGATACCGCAGACCATATCGAAATAATCTTTACGCGTACGCAAAGCCATGACAATCTCTTCTAATGCCGTATTGCCAGCGCGCTCACCCAAACCATTAATGGTGCATTCAATCTGACGTGCGCCACCAATCTTGACACCAGCTAAGGAGTTGGCAACGGCCATACCCAAGTCATTGTGGCAATGAACTGACCAGACTGCTTTATCTGAATTTGGGACACGGGTGCGCAAGGTCTTCATGAATTCGCCATACAACTCTGGGGTCGCATAACCTACGGTATCGGGGATATTAATAGTGCTAGCACCCTCATTAATTGCCGCCTCAACCACTCTGCATAAGAAATCCATTTCTGAGCGATAACCATCTTCCGCTGAGAACTCAATATCATCTGCCAAGTTTCTGGCAAAGCGAATAGAACGCTTAGCTTGCTCAAATACTTCTTCTGGAGACATGCGCAATTTCACCGCCATATGCAATGGACTAGTTGCCAAAAAAGCATGAATCCGTTTGGCATTAGCGGCCTTTAAAGCGTCAGCAGCGCGAGTAATGTCTTTATCGTTGGCACGGGCAAGTGAACATACGATGGAATCCTTGACGGCAGCTGCTACTGCAGAGATGGCTTGAAAGTCGCCCTCAGAGCTAGCAGCAAATCCAGCCTCGATCACATCAACCTTGAGGCGCTCCAATTGGCGAGCAATACGGACCTTTTCGTCCTTAGTCATTGAGGCACCAGGCGACTGTTCGCCATCACGCAAGGTGGTATCAAAAATGATTACTTTGTCACTCATCACTACTCTCCGGTTCAATATTGCTTAATTTTGTTTACAACTTCATTGTCAATCTAAAAACAAAAACCCCAGCAATTTGCTGGGGCTGGTATGTCGTGGCTAATGAATTACTTTGATCTCATTAACTCAGGCCTTACCTGCCCCAAGCTGTAGGCTTAGTGCTAGAAGTAGTTTCCCGCTAGGCAAGTTAGAAAGTGAGAAATTCATCAACATGGATTAAATATAACCTAAAAATCCAGTTTTAGCCAAAACGGCGACCGCTCAGCCGCTCCCATGCCCAAATGACGTAACCCGAAATGGAATACACCACAAAGAGGCCAAATAAGGTAAGTGGGGGGTTGGAGGAGATCAACACAAAGGAGAGGATCATCAAAACCATCACACCAAATGGAACGCGGTAGCGAACATCCAAAGCCTTACCGCTATAAAAACGGGCATTAGACACCATGGTTAAGCCAGCATAAACCGCCAAGAAAAAAGTAATCCAAGGAATCGCACTGTCTCGCACTGGAATCTTATTGTCGTCAGCCAACCAGATAAAACCTGCCATTAACGAACCAGCGGCTGGACTGGGCAGGCCCTGAAAAAACTTCTTATCAACCACACCAGTATTGACATTAAAGCGGGCAAGGCGCAAAGCCGCACCTGCGCAATAGGTAAATGCAGCTAACCAACCCCACTTACCCAAATCTTTTAGAGCCCACTCATAAGCAACTAAAGCTGGGGCTACACCAAATGACACCATATCAGCCAAAGAGTCATATTGTTCGCCGAAAGCGCTTTGGGTATTGGTCATGCGTGCAACGCGACCATCCATACCATCCAAAACTAAAGATGCAAAGATGGCAATCGCAGCCATCTCAAACTGGTGGTTCATTGCGTTGACGATGGCAAAGAAACCGCAGAACAAGGCTGCAGTAGTAAATGCATTAGGAAGGAGATAAATTCCTTTGCTGCGATGGCGCGGCTTATCCGCATGCAGCTCTTCTATTTCGAAATCAATTTCGTCACCAAGATCTTCAGCCCACTCATCTTGAGTACGCTCAGTGCGGGTACGCGCTAAGCGGCTGCGATCAATACGGCCACGACGGCGAAATGTAGTCACAGAATATTCCCAGTTATTACAGCTTGATTAGTCCAAGCCAGGCACACGAGCTAATGGAGTGTTGGTGGCAAAAACTTTATCCCCAACACTGACTAAAGGCTCAGCTCTTAATGGCAAATATACATCGACACGGGAACCAAAGCGGATAAAACCATAACGCTCACCTGCTTTGAGTCTATCGCCAACATGGATATAGCAAAGAATACGGCGAGCAATAAGTCCTGCAACCTGAACCAGAGTCACGATTTGACCATTGGCATCAATCACAACAGCGTTACGCTCATTCTCAGTAGAGGCTTTGTCTAAATCGGCATTCACAAACTTGCCTGGAAAATATTGAATCTCTTTTACTAAGCCGTTGACTGCGCTACGGTTGGAGTGAACGTTAAATACGTTCATAAATACACTGATCTTCAAAGCTTCACGACCCGCGTAAGGATCGTTCGCCTTTTCAACCACAACGATGCGACCATCAGCCGGAGATAAAACCAGATCACGACCTAAAGCAGCAATACGCTGCGGATCGCGGAAAAACTGCAGAACAAAGATAAAGATGATCCACAAAGGCCATGACCATGCAATGCCACCAAGATAGTGGACTAGCAAAGTAAAAGCCCCCACCAATGCCAAATACGGCCAACCTTCTTTCGCAATAATGGGGTGCGGATACATCATCTTTGTTCTGAGCCTTATTAGTTACTACTATTAATTTCTAACTGCTATTTGCTTAGTTCTTAGCTTAGTTCTTTGTTTGATCAACTAATTTATTCTTCGCAATCCAAGGCATCATGGCACGTAACTTCGCACCAACTACCTCGATGTCATGCTCAGCATTCAAGCGGCGACGTGAAATCAAAGTAGGCGCACCTGCTTTATTTTCCAAGATGAAGCTCTTAGCATACTCACCAGTCTGAATGTCTTTCAAGCACTGACGCATTGCATTCTTAGTATCTTCAGTCACAACACGTGGACCAGTTACATATTCACCGTACTCAGCGTTGTTAGAGATTGAGTAGTTCATGTTGGCGATGCCGCCTTCGTAGATCAAGTCAACAATCAACTTGAGCTCATGCAAGCACTCGAAGTAAGCCATCTCAGGAGCGTAACCAGCTTCAACCAAAGTCTCAAAACCGGCTTTGATCAACTCTACTGCGCCACCACAAAGAACAGCCTGCTCACCGAACAAGTCAGTTTCAGTTTCTTCACGGAAGTTGGTTTCAATAATGCCGGCACGACCACCACCGTTTGCTGTTGCATATGACAAAGCAACATCACGAGCAGAGCCAGATTTATCTTGATATACAGCGATCAAATGTGGAACACCGCCACCTTGAGCGTAAGTACCACGAACAGTGTGACCCGGAGCCTTTGGAGCAATCATGATCACGTCCAAGTCGGCGCGTGGCTGAACTTGACCGTAGTGAACGTTAAAGCCGTGAGCGAATGCCAATGCAGCGCCCTGCTTAATATTGCCATGAACTTCTTTGCTGTATACATCAGCAATTTGCTCATCCGGCAAGAGCATCATCACTACATCAGCATCTTTAACGGCTTCGCCAACTTCTTTTACTGTCAAGCCGGCATTTGCGGCTTTGCTCCAGGAAGCGCCATCCTTACGCAAACCAACAGTGACGTTACAGCCTGAATCCTTGAGGTTCAATGCGTGTGCGTGGCCCTGTGAACCGTAACCAATGATGGTCACTTTTTTGCCTTTAATGAGGGACAAATCAGCGTCTTTATCGTAAAAAACTTTCATGCTCTTTCCTTGTTTTGAAAATGTAGTTAATTCAGTAATCAGTTAAAAAAATTAAACCTTGAGGATACGTTCGCCGCGCCCAATACCAGAACCACCCGAACGGACAGTTTCTAGAATCGATGCACGATCAATCGAATCAATAAAGGCATCTAATTTGGCGCCATCACCAGTTAATTCAATGGTGTAACTCTTATCAGTCACATCGATGATGCGACCACGGAAGATATCCGTTGTACGTTTTAACTCCTCACGCTCTTTACCTACCGCGCGAACTTTAATCATCATGAGCTCACGCTCAATGTGAGGACCTTCAGTCAAGTCAAATACCTTAACCACCTCAACCAAGCGATTTAAGTGTTTTGTAATTTGCTCAATCACATCCTCAGAACCAATCGTGACAATCGTCATACGAGAAAGCGATGGATCTTCAGTAGGAGCAACGCTGAGTGTTTCAATGTTGTAACCACGTGCAGAAAATAAACCGACCACACGGGATAGTGCCCCTGGTTCGTTCTCTATCAATACAGAAATAATATGTCGCATTAGAGATCCTCGCTACCCAAAAGCATTTCAGTAATACCCTTACCCGCTTGAACCATTG
>NZ_NCJB01000550.1:0-1062 GCF_002282275.1 Polynucleobacter sp. 39-46-10
TTTTTTAAATTCACATTACATTTTGAGGTTTAGATGAGCCTTCCTATTGCTTGCCATACTGATCAATTCGGTACGCTGGGTCAAATTGATCCAAGCCACTTGGCTGAGATTGTTAAACAGGGCTATAAAAGCGTAATCAACAATCGTCCAGATTTTGAAGGTGGACCCGATCAACCCACGAATGCTCAAATTCAAGCTCAAGCTGAAGCTTTGGGTTTGAACTATGCCTTTTTGCCTGTCATCCCAGGTGCGTTTACGCAGGATCAAGTTATTGAAATGGCGCATTTACTCAAAACAATGCCTGGCCCCATATTGGCTTTTTGCCGTTCTGGTGCTCGCTCTACGAATTTGTACCAAATGGCGCTACAAGTTCGTTGATTCATCTTTGATTGCCAGCGAGAATTTATGCGCATAGAGATCCCAGAGGAGAAAAAGTTTGTTCATGAGATGAATATGCCGATTCGTTGGGGCGATATGGATGCATATGGCCATGTCAACAACACGGTGTACTTTCGTTACATGGAACAGGCTAGGGTAGAGTGGATTACTTCTCTTGGTTACAACGTCGCGCCTGGTGACGAGTCTATGCTGATGATGAATGGCTTTTGCAACTTCTATCAACAGCTTTCCTACCCAGGCGATTTGATTTTAAAAACCTATATCGGAAATATCGGTCGTTCCAGTTTGGATGTCTTTACTACGATGGCTTTAACTACGGACCCTGACAGGATGGCTGCAGTCGGTGGAGCAACCATGGTGTGGGTTGATCTAAAGTCCGGTAAATCCTCGCCTTGGCCTGATGATGTCATCAGTAAGCTACGATAGGATATTGTTTGCAACCCAGCAATCCACATATTTTTAGCACTGAAAAGCTGGCGTCATCTTTAAATCAGTTTGATGCCATTATTGATGTCAGGTCTCCAGCTGAATTTGCTTTGGATCATATTCCTGGCGCTATTAATCTTCCGGTCTTAAGTAATGATGAGCGCATTGAGATCGGCACCTTGTATAAGCAAGTATCACCTTTTGCTGCAAAGAAATTAGGTGCTGCCTATGTCTCCC
>NZ_NCJB01000551.1:0-1056 GCF_002282275.1 Polynucleobacter sp. 39-46-10
TGGTCTTGAAGACTTTAAAAAAGAAGCTTTACGATTTGCCGTTATGGATAAACGTGGCTCACTTGCAAACTTAGATGCTTATGTCCATCTTGAAATCATTAAATAACCATGGGTAATAGCACATTACATGCGATCGCTATTGACGAGCTTCGCTACTCAAATCCAAACTTTTATCATGAGTATGAACTGTTAATTGAGGGTATTAGTGCACAAATTCGAGAGTTAGCGAAAAATCAAGCTGATCATTTAGATTACAGTAGCTTTACCGAAAGCTATGACCGAGCTAGCCATGAACCGGTGTTGCAAGTGGTCATTGGAATCCAAAAGACAGAGTTGTATATTCATATCTATATCCACAAAGACAATTACTTTGTTATCGGTAAGTCCGGCAGTGGAAAAATTGCCAGAAATGCGGAAGAAGCGCTAGAACTTGTAGCGCAAAAGATAAAAACGATTAAAGAATGAGCAAGCAACGAACAATGCTTAATAAGACTAACCCTTTCCCTTCGGGAAAAGGCGGTGTGGTGTATGTCATTGATGATGACGAAGCCATGCGGGACTCATTAGCTTTTTTTCTAAAAGCTAATGGCTTTAGGGTCAGCCCTCATGAAAGTGCCGAAAGATTCTTGCAATCACTAGCCGCTAGTGATCAACAAACTTTGGGCTGTGCTTTAGTAGATATTCACCTTGGTGGTATGTCTGGAATCGAACTTCAAGAAACGCTTCTGAATATGGGCCTTAATATTCCCATCGCGTTTATTACTGGCCATGGGGAGATCACCACTGCGGTAAACGCTCTCAAAAAGGGGGCTTTTGACTTTATTCAAAAACCAGTAGACGAAGAAAAGCTTTATAGCTTAATCAATGAAATGCTATCAAAGGCTTATCTCAGTAAAGAACAATCTTCGGAGCTCAAAGAGATCAAAGAGAGATTTAGACTTCTAACCCAAAGAGAGGTTGATGTGCTTGATCGCATTGTTGCTGGCAGGATTAATAAGGAAGTTGGCATGGACTTAGGTATTTCAATTAAAACCGTAGAAGCGCATCGAGCGAACC
>NZ_NCJB01000552.1:0-1054 GCF_002282275.1 Polynucleobacter sp. 39-46-10
CCAGGCGGCCAAATTATTTATGATGTGAAATGCACTCGTAATTTAGCAACCTATATCAAAGAACATGGTGGCGAACCCATCATGTGGAAAACAGGCCATTCCCTAGTCAAAGCCAAGCTAAAAGAAACTGGCGCCCCACTTGCTGGTGAGATGAGTGGTCATATCTTCTTTAAAGATCGTTGGTTTGGTTTTGATGATGGTCTGTATACAGGCGCCCGCCTACTAGAGATTCTCAGTAAAGAGAAAAACCCAAGCGACACATTAAATAATCTGCCAAACGCTATCTGCACTCCAGAGTTGCAGCTGGCTTGTGCTGAAGGTGAGCCATTTGCTTTGCTAGAAACGATTAAAGCCAATGCCAAGTTCCCTACCTCTGAATCCATCAACACCATTGATGGGGTGCGGGTAGAGTATGCCGATGGCTTTGGCTTGGCCAGGCCTTCAAATACAACACCAGTCGTAGTCATGCGCTTTGAGGCTGATACTGAAGAGGCAATTAAGCGAATTCAGGCGGAGTTTAAAGTGGCAATGTTGGGTGCCAAGCCAGAAGCGAAGCTACCTTTTTAAGATTGAAGGATGCATGGTGGTGAGTAGCGCAATAGAGATAAAATTACCTATGATCTCAAGCCCCATTTCCTTTGATTACCCCCAGCAAAATGCTGCTGGTGAAACCTGTACTGCACAAGCTTGGGCTAAAACCCCTCCCCCATTGCATGGAGAACATAAATCTGCAGTGATTGCTCGTATTAAGCAATTGCTGGTTGAAAAAGATGCTGCATTGGTGGCTCACTACTATGTCGATGGTGATATTCAAGATTTGGCTTTATCAACTGGTGGTTTTGTTTCTGACTCTTTAGAGATGGCACGCTTTGGTAAGAATCATTCAGCCAAGAATCTCATTGTTGCGGGCGTTCGCTTCATGGGCGAGTCGGCCAAAATCCTCAGCCCTGAGAAGCGCGTTTTTATGCCGGATCTAGAGGCAACCTGCTCTCTCGATTTGGGTTGCAATGCTTCTGACTTTGCTGCTTTTAGGGCATTACATCCAGATCGTACC
>NZ_NCJB01000126.1:0-6441 GCF_002282275.1 Polynucleobacter sp. 39-46-10
ATATACTATATTAATCTAAAATAAATTGCAATGGACTACTCAACCCTGATCAGCCCCTCGCTAGGTATCCTAGTTGGCATCCTCATGGGCCTTACTGGCGCAGGTGGCGGGATTTTGTCTGTGCCGCTCTTAGTCTTCTTTTTGGGACTGCCCATTGCAGAGGCAGCACCAATTGCACTATGTGCAGTCGCCCTTGCTTCTAGCGTTGGCGCTATTCTGGGCCTCAATAACAAGATCTTGCGCTATAAAGCAGCGATTTTCATGGCGATCTTTGGCTTAATCCTCTCTCCTGTAGGGCTCTGGCTAGCACCGCAGATTCCGAATGCGCCCTTACAAATTCTATTTAGCTTGATCCTCCTGTATGTAGCAGTGCGCTTATTGCTGCAAGCGCGCAATGAGCTGAAAGGCATCCCAGAGGAAAATAGAAAACCCCCGCCTTGCTTAGTTAATCCTGCCATTGGAAAACTCCAGTGGACCGTGCCTTGTGCGCGCGCCCTCATGTTCGCTGGTAGCATTGCAGGCTTTTTATCCGGCCTGCTCGGTGTTGGCGGTGGCTTTATCATCGTGCCAGCACTCAAACGCTATACCAACTTGCCAGTGAAATCCATCGTCGCCACCTCTCTTGGAGTGCTAGCCATCATCACCGGTGGTGGAGCTATTTTCTCGGCGGTGAACGGTAGCTTAAATATCTTTCTTGCGGCGCCTTTTGCACTCGCCGCCTTAGGTGGATTATTGATTGGACTGCTTCTGGGGAAAAAATTGAGCGGTCCGCATACTCAACTCGTTTTCTCGATCTTCACCTTGGTGATTGCGATTAGCCTACTCATTAAAGGCATACTCATTTTAAATTCGTGAAACGCCCAACAGCTTCTTTTCTTCTCATTTTTTCTCTCGTGCTATTGGGAGTCCTACTCATGTCTCTTAAACCCAGCTCTCTTTTAAGCAGCTCAGTTAGCAGGATCTCCGGAACCGTTAGCAATCTCAATAATGAGCTCTTGGAATATGTAAATCCAGAAAAGCCCACTCACGATCACTCTTCGGTGTATTACCAGCGCTTCTTTATCTCGACATTTCATTTAAATAATCGCGCTATTGAAGCTAAATTTTCAACACCGATGGTGGTGAGCAATGGCGATGACATCATAGTCTCCGGCTATCAAAATGGAAATGGCTTTCAGGTGCTCGCATACACCAACAAAACTCAGCAAGTCAGTAAACATGAAAGCTGGATTGTTCTAGGCTTAGGGGCACTCTTCTTCATGGCTGTTGCCCTGGGACTTCTCAATTCAGAATTGGTGGCTGAGGGCGCTTTAGTTCCTAAGTTATTTCTGATTGGATTTGTGGGTGTTGCCTTCTATATGGGTTATCGCGCCCTGCTCATTCGCGAGGCGATCTCACTACTCCAGAACTAGTTAGGCAAATAACTCGATCGCGCCTCTCGCACCCCAATAGAAAAAGCCCTCTTTCAAGGGCTTTTTAACCAACACGCTCATGCTAAATCTTAGTGGCCACCAGCCCCACCTAAGTAAGCAGCTTTTACAGCAGGATCATGCATCAACTTATCTGCTGGGCCATGGGTTGCAATCTTACCGTTCTCAAGCACATATCCGTAGTCAGCAACGTTCAGGGCTGCGGCAGCGAACTGCTCCACCAATAACATTGTCACGCCTTGTGATTTGAGATTAGAAATAATCTTAAATACTTCCTCAACCAAAATTGGCGCTAGACCCATTGATGGCTCATCCAACAGAATGATCTCTGGGTTCAGCATCACAGCACGCGCCATCGCCAACATCTGTTGCTCACCACCTGACAAGGTTCCAGCTAATTGGTTACGACGCTCTTTTAAGCGCGGGAACATTTCTAGAGCACGCTCTAGATCATTCTTGATATCGCCTTTTGGGCGGCTACCTGTAAAGCGCGGAAATGCACCTAACAAGAGGTTGTCATTCACGGACATCGTCGTAAATACACGGCGACCCTCTGGACTATGCGCTAAACCAAGGCGGGCAATTTTATGAGAGTCGTAACCATCAATTTGCTCGCCAGCCAAGGTTACTTCACCAGCTGTAGGCTTAATCATGCCGGTAATAGCACGCATGGTAGTTGTTTTACCAGCGCCGTTTGAGCCGATCAAGGTAATGACTTGTCCCTTAGGAACATCAATATTGATGCCGTGCAGAACTTTTACTTTGCCGTAGCCTGCTTCAAGATTCTTAATAGATAACATGGTATTTACCGATTCAATATAGTTCTAGTGATTAAGTACCCAAGTAGGCATGAATCACCTTCTCGTCTGCCTGAACTTCAGCTGGTTTACCTTCTGCAATCTTCTGACCGAAGTCCAATACAGAAACGGTGTCGCACACTGACATCACCACATCCATATGATGCTCAATCAGGATGAAGGTAATACCGCTATCGCGGATCTTACGAATAATGCGCAAGAGTTCTTTAATGTCTGGAGCCGTCAAACCAGCAGCCGGCTCATCCAACAAGAGCAACTCTGGATCCAAGGCCAAGGCACGAGCGATCTCCAAGAGACGTTGCTTACCGTATGGCAAGTTACGCGCTTCTTCATTTGCCAGGTCATCGAGGCCAACGAACTTCAGAAGCGCCATTGCACGGGCATGCGCTTCAGCCTCTTCCTTCTTGTAACGCGGCAGATTCAATGCGATCTCGACCATGTTGGACTTGAAGGTGTGATGTAAACCAACCAAAATGTTTTGAATGGCAGTCATTTCACCGAAGAGCTGTACGTTCTGGAAGGTACGAGCGATACCCGAAAGTGCGATGTCTGATGAAGTACGACCAACTACGCTTTGACCAGCATAGAGAACGTTACCTGCTGTAGGCACGTAAATACCAGTCAACACGTTCATCATCGTGCTCTTACCGGAACCGTTAGGACCGATCAAGCCATGAATTGTGCCGCGCTTGATGCTCAGATCAACATTGTTCAATGCTTTCAAGCCACCAAACTGCATCAATACGGAATCGACTTTGAGGAGCTCAGCACCAGTATTTTGATCGCTAACCTTGCTGATAAAGCTAATGGAGTCGTCCACTGCTTCAACTTCCTCGCCACGAGTTGTTTTTGTCTTGCCAACGATAGACTGGTAGAAGCTCTTCGCAAAACCAACAATACCGTTTTGGAGGTAGTACACCACCAACAAAATCATGAAACCAAAAATACTCAAGCGCCAATCTGAAATGCTATTGAGCCAGAATGAGAATGCAGCCAAACCAACAACGCCAGTAATAGGAACTGCTACACGTCTTAGTGTAGTGACCTTCTTGGAAAGTGCCATTGCAGCACCAACCACTACTACGATTGCGATGATTGAGGCAACGATACGGAACAGGAAAATATCGTCCAGGAGCTTTGGCAGCAACACAATAATGGCTGCACCAATAACTGCGCCTAAGCGTGACTTGCGTCCACCCATGATGATGCCAAGTAAAAACAGAACAGCAAGTTCGTTGTTGTAGGTATTTGGCGAGATATATTGCTCAGAGTAGGCATATAAGCAACCAGCCAAACCAGCAAAACCAGCACTAATCACAAATGCAATCACCTTAAAGCGATATACGGATACACCCATACAATCACAAGCAATTGGGCTATCACGCAAAGCTTCGAAGGCGCGACCGATTTGAGATTTCACAAAGCGGTCAACCACGATCATAGAGATGATCAAAATGGCGGAAATCAACCAGAAATACTCTGCCTTGGTCATTGGAACGCCCATCAGCTCTGGCTTTGGAATCTTGATGCCCAATGGGCCTTCAGTCAACCAAGTCATCTCATTAATCAGAATCTGCGCGATCGTACCAAATGCCAAAGTCACCATTGCCAGATATGGACCGATCACCTTCAATGCTGGTAAAGCCAAGATGCCGCCAAAGATCGCAGTAACAATAATCGCTGCCGGGATATTGACCCAAATTGGCAACCCAAAGTGGAAGTACAAAACACCAGCGGTGTAGGAGCCAATTCCAAATAAGGCGGCGTGCCCTAAAGAAACCTGACCCACATAACCCACCACGATATCCAAACCAAACAACAGAATGGTGTAGATCAGAATCGTTTCAGCTAAGTGAATGTAATAGGGATTATGAATAAACAGGGGTAAAACAAATAACCCCGCAATCGCAATTAATAGAGGTAATAGAGACTTCAATTTCATCATTAAACTTTCTTAATTGCAGATTTACCAAAGAGGCCTGATGGTTTGTATGCCAGCACTAGCAAGAGCAAGATCAAACCTGGCACATCTTTATAGCCAGTAGAGATATAAAAGCCAGTAGCTGTTTCAACGATTCCCAGAATCAAACCACCGACAATAATTCCCATACCGCTTGAGAGGCCACCAATAATCGCCACCGCGAAAGCCTTTAAACCCAGGGCACCACCCATAGCTGCACCAGTCAATGTCAGAGGTGCAATCAATACACCGGCAAAGGCTGCAGTTAATGAAGATAGCGCATACGAGAATGTAATTACCAGGCTGGTATTGATGCCCATCAAACCTGCTGCGTCGCGATCGTTTGCTGTAGCAACCACCGCTTTGCCGTAAATTGTTTTACGGTTAAAAAATTCTACTAACAACATCATGACTAGTGCACCTACTACTACCAGGATTTCCATTGGCAAAATGTTTGCCCCGAGAAATTCCATTGGCTCCATAGGTAGCGGCGATGGAAATGGCAATGCATCACGACCCCAGATATTTTCAGCTACGTTCTTAAAAATAATTCCGAGTGCGATCGTAGACATAATCCAGCCAAACTCAGACTTAATCTTGATAGCTGGACGCACACCGATAAGTTCAACAAAGCCACCCTGCAGCATTCCAAACAAGCAAACTACGGGAATCATGATCCAATAATTCATGCCAAAGGTATCTACGCAGGTCAGGCCGACTAAAGCGCCCAACATCAAGGCTTCACCTTGACCGAAGTTCAATGTGCCTGAAGTGGCAAAAGTTAGTTGGAAACCGAAAGCGATCACCGCATAGATCATCCCCACAGCGATACCGCTTGAGAGGATTTGTGCAAACATGTCCATTTTTATTGGCCTAAAAGAAAATACTTAAAACTGTTTTATTAACAAAGTCGTAATTGTAAGCAAAACGCCGCTTTTTGGGCGGCGCTTTGAACTAGCAAATGTTGCAGTGCAAAATAAATCAGGTTTTGCACTGCTGATTTGAACTCAAATTACTTCTTCTTAGCATCCTCTGCATGCATGAACTCAACACGGCCGTTTTCAACAACGCCCATGACTACGTCTTTAGCCTTGATTGCTTCGTGATCTGTCTTGCTAAATGGCTTGTTGTATGTCATCACAACACCGTCAACTGGCGTATTCAAGTTCTCCAAAGCACCTAAAATCTTTGGTCCTTCTGTGCTATTAGCTTGCTTGATAGCAGCGGCCAAGAGGTATACAGAGTCGTAACCTTGGGCTGCTGATACTGGAGAAGCAATGATGCCGTTCTTTGGCTTGAAATCCTTCAGGTATGCATCTACGAAAGCTTTACGCTTTGGTGTAGTTGCAGGGTTCTGAATGAAAGTCTCTGGCATTGTTGCGCCGTTACCATTCTTACCAGCCGTATCAATAAAGCTAGCCATAGACAATGTCCATGAACCGATCATTGGCTTCTTCCAACCCAACTTCGCCATACCGTTAGCAATTTGTGCCAACTCAGGTCCAATTGCGTAAGTCAAAACAACATCTGCACCAGCATTTTTTGCCTTGAGCAATTGTGAAGTCATATCGACGTCGCCAATGTTGAACTTCTCAGTAGCTACTGGAGTTACGCCATAGCCCTTCAATGCTTTTTCTAAGTCCTCACGACCCAACTGACCGTAGTTTGTAGAGTCAGCCAAGATAGCTACTTTCTTCAGACCACGCTTCTCAACCGCTTCTTTAGCGATCATTGGAGCTTGAATATTGTCAGCAGCAGCGTTACGGAAAATATAGTTCTCAGCAGCGTTAGGGAACTGCTTAGTAACGATCGTGCCGGTTGCCACGTTGTTCATCACTGGAATCTTTGCATCTTGGTAGAAGCGCTGAGCAGCCAATGAAACACCAGTATTAATAAAGCCCAAAGTAGCAACTACTTTTTCGTTGTTAATCAACTCTTGAGCAATTTGTACGCCACGCTCATTTTTTGCTTCGTCATCACGTTCAACTAAAACGATTTTGTTGCCGTTAATACCGCCAGCAGCATTGATTTCTTTTGCAGCTAAGCGCACACCATCACGCATACTCACACCCATAGAGGCAGAGCCGCCAGTGAATGGACCTGAAACGCCCAATTTGATATCGGCAGCGTAAGCGCCGGTTGTGAACATTGCTGCAGCAGCTACAGCAAAAATTTGACGACGAATATTCATAAAGTCTCCATGACTAAAAATACTAATTAAATAAAATCTTTT
>NZ_NCJB01000553.1:0-1049 GCF_002282275.1 Polynucleobacter sp. 39-46-10
TACCAAGTTCCCAAGTAGCGCGGAACATCTAAGGAGGCTATGGTTTTGACAGCCTGGTCAGCTTGCTGAGCGTTAGCATGGACAGATCCAAGACAAATCAACAGAAAACCCAATGTGGAAATAATTGAAGCGCGAGAATATGAAAACAGAGTCATGGAAGGTGTGATGTTAAGTGATGAATTTCTTGCTCAAGAGATTGCGGATATAAGGAATCCTACAAGATAACAGCAATATCCAAACGATCGCATAAATTGTTACGGTATCAAGATCATTCTTGCCGGCTTTATGCCACCAATAGTGAAGGATCACAGTGCAAGCAATGAAATAAATCAGTCGATGCAGTTGAGCCCACCGACGAGCTAATTTTCTTTGAGCCCAATGGGTAGATGTCAGTGCTAGCGGAATCAAGAGAAGAAAGCTAATGAAGCCCATGGTGATGAATGGTCGCTTCACTACATCCTTGAGCATCTCTACCAAGTCAAAGTCCTGATCTAGCCAAAGCCAAATCCCAAAATGCAGACAGGCATAGAAAAAGCTAAATAAGCCCAACATCCTGCGATACCGAATCCATGCTGCTGAATTCGTCAGCAAGCGCAATGGCGTCATCGCTAAGGTCAAGCACAAAAAGACTAATGCCCAAGTACCCGTTGAACGGGTAATCAATTCAACTGGATTGGCGCCTAAGCCATCATTGAAACCCAGCCAGATTAGTCGCCCTAAGGGCAGTAGTGCCAGCAGAAAAACAAATACCTTCATGAAAACCAAGCATCTAAGATCAATTAGTAGAATTTCTTCAAGTCCATTCCGTTATACATACTGGCAACTTGATCGGCATAACCGTTAAACATTTGTGTTTTCATTTTGGGTGCAAAGGCCGCTTTGAAATCGCCAATCCGACGTTCGGTTGCTTGACTCCAACGAGGATGATTGACCAAAGGATTGACGTTGGAATAAAAACCATACTCTCGAGCATCAAACTGGCTCCAGCTAGTCTTAGGCATCTCTTCAGTCAAACGAATTGTGACAATCGACTTAGCACTCTTAAAGCC
>NZ_NCJB01000127.1:0-6419 GCF_002282275.1 Polynucleobacter sp. 39-46-10
CAAATAATATGTAGTTGACTGATCTCGATAGTCGGCAAAATAAGATTCGACTCCAACACCGACTAAACGAGTCAATACCTGGGGAAAAGTTAAAAGACCAGCATGGGATTCATGGGCACACTTTTCAAGAACCTCTTTTGTCAGAGCGCTCATTGACCGCCATCCTTTGCGATCACAGTGAGCTGCCCTTGCTGGGCTACGTATTCAGCAAAGTTTCCCTGTGCAAGAATCGCCCTCTCAAGATCCTCATGACCCCCGCTTCCCAAGCCAATCTTGTTCTTTCTCCTAAGTCTAATGACCGGAAATGAGAGTTTGATAAAGATGATCGTTAAGGCGGAGGCAATAATTGAGGTGATTAATAACATTTTGAGCTCCCAAGAGAATTCTTAGATATTAATCAGAAAAAGAAAAGGCCACTCGAAGATCGTTTTAGTATTTCTTGGTGGCCGGG
Source organism: Polynucleobacter sp. 39-46-10 (assembly GCF_002282275.1). Taxonomy (NCBI): domain Bacteria; kingdom Pseudomonadati; phylum Pseudomonadota; class Betaproteobacteria; order Burkholderiales; family Burkholderiaceae; genus Polynucleobacter; species Polynucleobacter sp. 39-46-10. The sequence goes on from NZ_NCJB01000127.1 coordinate 452, forward strand.
GTGGAATTGACCAGGGCCGAGGATGCCTGACTCTACTGCATCCTACAAAAGCAATATAGAAACTGCTGAGTTGTGCCCACAGGGGTTTTATGTATTTCTGTGGAGCTGTCAATGAGCTTGAAATTCCTACCAAATTGCCCATGAAGATTTTCTGTGTCATAACGAACTACATCAAGGCCACTACATTTTTCTGGGCCCTCAGGACCAAAGGTAGACATAATCACATAACCGCCATGTTTAACCGACCGCTTTACTTGCTCAACATATTTCACTCGCTGGGACTCTTCAGTTAAAAAATGAAACACCGCCCTATCGTGCCAAACATCAAAATAGTTTTGCGGCAAGGTTGCATGGGTAATATCGGCACAATACCAATGAACCTTATCGGTCGCCTTGCCAATACGCTCTTTTGCGACATCAATCGCCTTTTGAGAAATATCCAAAACGCTAATATCTTGATAACCCTCAGAAATTAGGTCATCCACTAAAGTGGATTCGCCGCCACCTATATCAATGATGGCTGAGCTCTTATTTGCTGATGCCTGATGAATCAGCTTTAATGAAGTCTCAAGATGGGGCGCATACCAGCTGACAGCATCTGGCGCTTTAGAGCCATAGACTTGTTCCCAATGCGCTTTGTTGTCCATGATATGGCTAGTGTTTAGGCTGCTTGTTTACAGCCTTCTTATAGGCGTCCATGCCGCCCTTCGTCTTCCACTCTTCATAGCCACCTTGAAGAATGCGGAGATTTTCATAACCAGCAACTCTTAAAGCAAATCCTGCTTGGGCGGATAGGCTACCGGTGTTGCAGTAAATCAACACTGGCTTATCTTTAGGAATTTTGTCTTTTTGTGACAATACTTGGCGCCACTCGATATTGACTGCCCCAGGAATATGGCTATTGTCAAACTGGGCTTTGTCTCTAGCGTCAATCACAAACATTTTTTTATATTCTTCAGCGGGTATCTGCTCAGCAAAAATAGTGCCCCCGCCATAGTCTACAAACTCAAGATAGCCAGCCATTTCATCTACGGTAATAGCTTTGTTATCAGCCATTGCGGGGGTTAGGGCGATTGTTGAAAGTGTTAAGGCAATTAATAGTTTTCTCATTTACTGTCCAGTTTTAATCGTTGATTTGAATTTGTCGAACTCAGGTCTTACGCTGTCGTTAAACAACTTGCCTTGCTTCTTCTGCTTAGTAGTTCCTTCTAGCTCAAGAATATCGGCAATGATTTGATAGCTCACCATGCCGTTGTGTGCGCCACCTGAAGCCGCAATATTTTGTCCGTTGTACCAAACTGAGGGCGCTGGTGTTAAAGGTGGTACAGCAGTTTGAGGAAGAATCAAAATGGGCAATCGATAAGCATTAGCAATTTCTGCCGCAATTTGAACGTTGGTATTACATCTTGTTCCCGGGGGGTCTTGATTAATGAATACCAAGGCTTTTTGTCCATTGATCACCTGCGGCATCGGGCTATTAGCCAAAGCGCCTAATGAAATTAAGGAGATAATTGCCACCAAGAAACTTTTAAGCATTTACACACCTCCTTATATTCAATAAAATCATTGAATGATTATGCCCAAACAAAAAGCCACTTTCAAGCAAAAACTTTTCGAGCAGTTCGCCAAATTGGGGAAAGCCCTCGGTTCTGAGGTTCGCCTAGAACTCATAGAACTGATCATTCAGTGCCCCACGGCAGTAGAAGACCTAGCAAAGAAGGTGAAGCTACCGATTGCCAATGTATCTCAGCACCTACAAGTTCTTAAGCAAGTGGGTCTGGTTAATACCAGCAGGCAAGGTAAGTCTATTGTTTATGAAATCGCCGACTCCGATGTGATTGATTTGTTTTTAAAGCTACAAGGTGTAGGGCAACGCCATATTGAAGAGGTTGACAACTTAGTTGACAAATACCTCAGCTCACGAGATAGTCTTGAGGGCATGCCCGTTAATCAAGTTCTCAAATTGGCTAAGCGTGGCGAAATTACTTTATTAGATGTTCGCCCTACTGAAGAATTTGCTCACTCTCATTTGGAGGGCGCAATCAATATTACCCTTGAAGAATTAGAAGAACGCTTAGGGGACTTTCCAAAATCCAAAACCATTGTTGCTTACTGCCGAGGAACCTACTGCGTATTGTCTTATGAAGCCGTTAAGCGCCTTCGAGAAAAAGGCTTTAAGGCAGTTCGAGCTGAAGATGGCATTCCCAACTGGCTTAATATGAATGTCAAACTGGCAAAGCAAGCCGATTAAAGTTTGTCATTGCTTAATAGACTGATTCAAACGCCACAATCTGCTTTTAAAGCGGCGATTGTTCTATCGCTTGGACTACATATCGTCTTGTTGTCTGTGTATGTACCAGCAGATACAAAGCTACCGAAGAAAAAAGATGACCTTGTTGTTATTAAGCTAGAAGAGCCCAAGCCAAAACAAGAAGAAATCATTCCTCTTCAATCAGCACAAGCACTAACAACTAAAGCGCCCGCCACTCAAGAGGCACCATCGGCCCCCACAGCAGAAGAATGGGCTTTCGCATCCAAGTACACGCTAAAAAATAGTAAGGGCTATCGACACACCTGGGGCAAGCAAGTTCGTAGCATGATGGGTGCCGCTGTTGAAGGGCCCGACCAAGGACAAGTGAGATTCAGAATTGAGATTTCTCAAAATGGCTCCATCGCTAAAGTAGAAACACTTTGGAAAACTTCCGACAAAGCAGAAGCGCTTGCTCGCAAAGCCATTTACTCAATGCCTGCGTCACCACCCACGCCAACTGGCAAGCCTCTCATTTTTGAAAGAACAATTTCGTTCACACCTTTTGCCTCAGATGACGCGCCCTTTTATGCTGATGATTGCTTGCCCGACACACCATCTTTTAATAATCCATTTGCTTGGGATGGCAAATCACCTCAAGAGATTAAGCAAAATAAGCCTGCCGAAAAACTCAGCCCAGAAGCATTGGCTGAGTGTCTCAAACAATTGCCACAAGACTCTTTAGAGGGTGTAGCCGCTCACAGTCAAAGACTATTAGATCAGTGGGGCTCTAGTAAATTAAACCAAGGAAAGTAATACTCCTATACATACGTATATAAGCATATATACGTATAAGATGTCGTTTTAAACGACACAGTTCAATCCGGGGATAAGTAGCTTTTATTTACAGTTGTTGTGTAGCTTCCACTTTTCTTCATGCCCCATGGCTTTAGCAAAATCGGGCACTTTACATCTTTCAACTTCTTTAGCGTCTGTCTCTTGATTAATTACTTCGATAGGGGCTACTGACAATGCGGGCTTAGTTGGGCTGCCAGAGAAATAATTGAATAAGGTAGCAACACTCAAAGCAAATAAAACTAATACTAGTAATTGACTCTTAGATATATTGTTCTGCTTCTCTGTGCTGATATCACAGGAGTTCCCTGGACATAGCTGGGCTTGGGTTTTGTTAAAAAGGTTGTAAATCTTACAGCCGATACAAATTCCAAAAGAGGTTTCAAAAAACATCAGCGCTAGGCAGGAAGCGCAAACAATAATATTGATTGGCCCCACAATACTTTTTAGCACTACCAAATAGAACATTGTGGCGGCCAAGATAAATCCGATTGACCAAGCAAAACGCTTTTGTGGAGCTCCTGTGTATTCAGGTTGCTGTCCTTTAACTAGCCACTGAGCCAAAACCATGACAGGCGCATATTTAGGGTTTATGAAAATCCTAATCGTAAATTCAATGAGAAAGGCACATACAAATACCTTGGTAGGGAAGAAGTTCCCCATCAGCCAAGCATTCATAAATGAGATCAGGGCAAATACAAATAAAATACCTGCGGCAGCCCTAACCACTCTCTCATTAAGAACTGGCACTGGGTACTCTTGCTTGAGCTCACCAAACTGAAAAATTGAGGCATTCATTTCTGACCTTTATTTACACTCATCGTTTAATGTATGTCGTTTTAAACGACATAGCAAGTCTTTCTCCAACACTTACGAAATTTAATCAATTGTCAGGGTTAATAACACTTAATTTATAAAAAACCGTAATTAATAATGATGCTAATCATTAGGATCTCATCATGAAAAAATATCTCTTCGCATTTTTATTGGCAGTGACTTTTAGTCACCACCTTGTAGCCGAGGTATTAACATCTCAAAAAGTGAACGAGACCACCTTCGCGCTAATTGGTGAGATCGGCGGCAGAACTTATGAGAATCAGGGCCTAAATGCCAACTATGGCGTTATTGTTACAAATGATGGTGTCATCTTGATTGATAGTGGCGCCTCTAAACAAGGGGCGGCTCTAATTGATAAACAAGTTCAAAACCTCACCGGCAAAAAAGTAAAGTGGGTTATCAATACTGGATCCCAAGATCACCGTTGGTTGGGGAATGACTACTTTATATCCCAAGGGGTAGAAGTAATCGCTCTTCATAAAACCATTGCGACTCAAAAGCAATTGGCAATGAGTCAAGTAGATTCAGTAAAGGCTGTTTTAAAAGATCGTTTTGATGACACAAAACCAGCCTATGCTCAAAACCCAATTAATCAAAATGAGGTTGAGCTAAACCTTGGCGGAACAAAAGTTCAAATTAAATATTTAAACCATGCCCACTTTGCTGGAGATGTTGTGATTTATCTTCCGCAACAAAATCTCATGTTCTCTGGTGATCATATTTATGTAGATCGTATTTTGGGAGTGCTGCCACAGAGTAATGCCACAACATGGCTAGATGCTTTTACAAAGATTGGGTCAATTGCTCCTAAAGTCATTTTGCCTGGCCATGGTAATGTTTGCGATTTAGCAAAGGCTAAAAAACAAACTGGTGACTACTTAAAGTTTCTAGTCGATGGCACTAAAAAATATGCTGATGAAATGGCAGGCGTTGAGAATGCTGTAAAAGGATTATCCAATGCTCCACAATTTGAAAAGTTAGCCAACTTTAATGAATTACATAAAGGCAATATCAGTAGAACCTACTTAAGACTAGAGTCTGAGTAATGTCGTTTTAAGCGATATCGACTGACATAGGTATGAAAAATTCATTTGTCTTTTTAAAGGACGGTTCACGCTAGGGATATCAGATACTAATAGCGATTAACCCCGCCAAGACCAAAAAGAAAATAGCCCAACAAGTGGGCTATCGTAAATATTGGTGGCCCGGGGCGAAATCGACCAGGGCTACAGGATGCCTTATCCAAGCTCTGATTCATTAAAAGCATCTCTTATATACACAGGCAAATCTATTGGGGGCGGCCTATAGCCTGATTGGTAAAACATATCTCCAATATGACCGCGATGAAATGCTTTGTGATTACAGACATGAATCAGAATGTCTCCTCTCGTCATTTCTCCAGCACCGCCATCAACAAAGGAAAAATGAACCTTTTCATTAAGTAACGGCTCACTCATTCTGTCAGCATATTGAATATACCAATCAGCCATTTGATTTAACTTCTCCGCCAGCAACACTAAAGCATCTGGCGACTCAGTAGTGCGAGACTTTAGTCCGTGTTCTATTCCAAGTAAATGGGCTCGCCATATTTGATCAACAATGCCGATGTGGGCTAAAGCGAATGACATTCCACCAAATGCCGCGGCACGCTGTTTAGTCACCTCGTCAGGTGGCAAAGTAGCAATGGCGGCTAAAAGCATATTGTTTGCCCACTTGTTATAGCGTGTGAGCATTCGGATATTTCGAACAGCAGACATATGGCCTCTTATGAGTAAGTAAGCACAGTCTAGCAAATGAAAAAACCACCCGAAGGTGGTTTATAAATTCTTGGTGGCCCGGGGCGGAATCGAACCACCGACACAAGGATTTTCAATCCTCTGCTCTACCGACTGAGCTACCAGGCCAAGAATTGAAATTATAAATGAAAGTGGGAATGGGCTTGCTAAATGGGCTGACTGTGGCTGACTCTGCTTGATTTTGCTTGGCTCTACGGTAGGTGCGGATGTTTTTATCCTGCGGGACGGTGCG